>NZ_VOZC01000053.1:0-1168 GCF_013419975.1 Acinetobacter sp. YH12041
ATTATTATAGAAGCCCCCATGAATAAATCGCTCATCATTTTCGGCATCGTCAACATAACCTCGGACAGTTTCTCCGATGGAGGCCGGTATCTGGCGCCAGACGCAGCCATTGCGCAGGCGCGTAAGCTGATGGCCGAGGGGGCAGATGTGATCGACCTCGGTCCGGCATCCAGCAATCCCGACGCCGCGCCTGTTTCGTCCGACACAGAAATCGCGCGTATCGCGCCGGTGCTGGACGCGCTCAAGGCAGATGGCATTCCCGTCTCGCTCGACAGTTATCAACCCGCGACGCAAGCCTATGCCTTGTCGCGTGGTGTGGCCTATCTCAATGATATTCGCGGTTTTCCAGACGCTGCGTTCTATCCGCAATTGGCGAAATCATCTGCCAAACTCGTCGTTATGCATTCGGTGCAAGACGGGCAGGCAGATCGGCGCGAGGCACCCGCTGGCGACATCATGGATCACATTGCGGCGTTCTTTGACGCGCGCATCGCGGCGCTGACGGGTGCCGGTATCAAACGCAACCGCCTTGTCCTTGATCCCGGCATGGGGTTTTTTCTGGGGGCTGCTCCCGAAACCTCGCTCTCGGTGCTGGCGCGGTTCGATGAATTGCGGCTGCGCTTCGATTTGCCGGTGCTTCTGTCTGTTTCGCGCAAATCCTTTCTGCGCGCGCTCACAGGCCGTGGTCCGGGGGATGTCGGGGCCGCGACACTCGCTGCAGAGCTTGCCGCCGCCGCAGGTGGAGCTGACTTCATCCGCACACACGAGCCGCGCCCCTTGCGCGACGGGCTGGCGGTATTGGCGGCGCTGAAAGAAACCGCAAGAATTCGTTAACTGCACATTCGGGATATTTCTCTATATTCGCGGTTCAGCAGGCATGTCCCCTTTGAGGGCGACCCGACGACAGGATAATCGACCTTATGGTGCGCAAATATTTCGGCACAGACGGTATTCGTGGCAAAGCCAACGAAGGCGCGATGACGGCGGAAACCGCCTTGCGCGTCGGCATGGCGGCTGGCCGTGTCTTTCGTCGCGGTGACCACCGCCATCGTGTCGTGATCGGCAAGGATACGCGCCTGTCGGGCTATATGCTTGAACCCGCGCTCACAGCCGGTTTCACCTCGATGGGCATGGACGTATTCCTTTTTGGCCCGCTGCCGACAACGTA
>NZ_VOZC01000054.1:0-1137 GCF_013419975.1 Acinetobacter sp. YH12041
ATTCAAATTTAAGTGACAACTTGGGTGTGAGGTCTACCTAATTCCGTAAATCTATTCAGAACTGCCACACGCGCATGAACTTCATTGACCTGACTTTGAAAATGTCTTGCCGTCAGCTTATCTCCTAATAATTTGATGCAATGCATCTTGGTTTCCACCAAACTGCGGCGATGATAGCCTGACCATTTTTTCCATAGTGTCCTGCCTAAATGTTTAACTGTTCGAAGTAATTCATTTCGCTCTAGCGAGCTAGTCTTTGTATCTTTCCATGGTTTCGCATTTTTTCTAGGTGGAATCACCGCATGCGCTTGCCGATCTGCAATGACCTGACGGCATTGCTTGGTGTCATAAGCTCCATCGGTATAAACAGAGTTAATCTGCTCATCTTGTGGAATCTGATTAAGTAAATCACCAAGCACTTGTGAATCACTCACATTATTTGTAGTGAGTTGAATGGCGCGTATTTGAAGGGTTTCAGCATCTATACCAATATGAAGTTTACGCCATTGGCGACGATATTCAGGTCCATGTTTCTTCCGTTTCCATTCACCTTCACCTAAAAATTTTAAACCCGTAGAGTCGACGAGTAGGTGTAACCCATCACGACTTTTCTGATAGCTTATCGCAATATCAATATGCTTTTGTCTTCTACAAAGCGTACTGTAATCTGGTGCGGTCCAATCCAGGCCGCACAGCTTAATCAAACTTTGAGTAAAGCCGGTGACCATACGTAAAGAAAGACGGAATAGAGATTTGATCATTAAACAGCATTGAATCGCTGTATCGGAATAAGTTTGATTTCGTCCGTGCTTGCCTTGAGGTTGTGCATACCATTGGGCCTTAGGATCAAACCAGATTGAAATATTTCCTCGGTTAATTAAGGCTCGGTTATACGAGGACCAATTGGTTGTACGGTAGATTTTAGGTGCAGGCTTCTTCATCTGGAAATTATATTGCCGAAGAAGCCTTCAAGAATAGCTTTGTGCAACAAAGCCCTTTTTTACATCAGATGATATTTTTAGCGACCAAAGATCAAACTAAATAAGTACCCAACCCCTTCATCTTTCATACCATTAGCAATATGAAAAGCAATAGCTAAACAGATGATGACCGTTCCATAGAAAAATAGGTACGGTG
>NZ_VOZC01000055.1:0-1120 GCF_013419975.1 Acinetobacter sp. YH12041
AACCATAATTTTATTTTTCGCCCATTAATAGCTTGGTTTAGATATTCTAGCCCAAATGAATGGAATGGCGATTTTAAAATTAAGAATATAAAAAAAGGAAATTTGATAATTGGTTTAGCATATCCGCCAGATGGTAACCAAGCAAGAAATTATCAGGTAAGTTCACTGGCACTACTTCACTGTAATAATGATGTTATATCAATAAGTAAGCCATCCACTCCTTTTTTAGCATGGGATAGAGCAAAAGGACGTTGTTTCTATACTGATCAGAGTGGTTTATTGAACGGCTTTCTTGAAAAAGATCAGGCATATTATTTACATAAAATTCAAGCTAAATATCCGACTTGCCGTAAACTGTACTCAGCATTCCCTATGACGTAATGTATATAAAATCTTAGTCTTTGAAGTCTGTTTCAGTCCGCAATGCTTTAAAAATCCGCTTTGCGGTTTCCTCTCGGACGGATGTAGGGTCACGTAAAATATTGGCAATCCATATTGAAAAGGCTGGGTAATCTTTATTGTCGGCTAAGTCAGAGATGCTATGAACCTTAGATAATACTGAACTGTAGGTCTTAATTTGACTGTCAGATAAGTTGCTGAACATATCTATAGTTTTTTGATCTCGCTGAGATTCTATTTTTTTAGGTGACAATTTTTGCTTAAATTTTAATTCTATGTGTGTGAACTTACGCCCTGTTTTTAACAGTTTATATTTGATTGTAATGGGAGATTTTTCATTAAGTTCATCAATTGCGGTATCTATTACCCATCTTTTTAAGTCTGCCGTTAATGGATACTTATTATTCAGATCAAGCATATTGCGCAAGTCATCAAGCCTTATTTTTCGATAACCTGTACTCTTGAATTGCATCATTAATTCATAAAATCGAACGCTATACCCACTACTTACTCCTGCTATGTCTTGAAGAAAATATTGTGTGAAGTTAGATGATAAGTTACTAATAAAGGGTAATACAGACTTACTAAACCTTATTGCCGCCAAAATATAATCTTCTGCATAAGGATCGCTCCCTGTCACCTCTTGGATAAATTCAGGATTAGCCAAAGCCCAATCACTATTGTATTTCATGATGTCTTGAACCCATCGAGTTTTAAATGT
>NZ_VOZC01000056.1:0-1069 GCF_013419975.1 Acinetobacter sp. YH12041
TGAGCTTCCTCTTGTTTTATGGGTATTTTATCGGGTGAAAATAAAGCTTTTAAAGTTCTTCTTTCAAACAAATTCACTTGAATTATTCTGAGTAAACGTTGAACTGTCCAACCTGTTTTTCCTAAATGTTGAGCGAAACTCACCAATAAATAGGCGATCATCGCAATCCAGATTTGTGTCTGAATTGCGTTCCTGCTGCGGCCTAGAAACGCTTTTAATTTGAGATTCTGCTTAATCGCCTTAAAGAACAGCTCAACTTTCCAACGATCTTTATAAATCGCCGCAATGGTGGAGGCGGCTAAATGAAAGTTATTGCTGAGAAAGCTAAAGTGCTTGCCACTTTGCTGATCTCTATATTCAATTCTTCTTAACACTGGGGCTTTTCTTTTTAGGGCATGTGCGCTATTCAGCTGAATGGTTTCATCTTTTAGAATACCTTTGGATTCAAGCACTGGATGTTGCTGGATCACCTGATACACAGATTTAGGCCTAAAACGTGTGACAAATCCAATGTTTTGAGCAGTCAGATTTGCATACCATTGGTAATCGACATAGCCTTTATCAAAAACTACAATGCTGCCAGCAGGAAACTGGAATTTGCGGCCTTGTACCATGTCATTTTCTTTGCCATTTTCAACTGCAACAAACTCAGGAATATCATTGCTGTGATTCAATCCTATACTGAGTTTCATGCTGGCTTTTGAGTCGTGAACTTTGGCCCATTCACATAAGGAAAGCGACAGGTCAATATGACTGGCATCCAAGGAATACAAGGGATTCTTAAAGCGAAATTTATGAGCGACTTTTGAGTGGTCATAGTATTTAAGCAACTTGTAAAATAGCTGTTGATACAAGGCAGCAGGCTGCTGCTCATTGATTCGTGCCAGCGTGCTTCGGGGAATAGACTTTGCTCCGAGATGACTTAGCTTTTCCTGTTGGCACTCCAAATTGGATTGAATATCTCTCAGACTTTGCCTACAAGAGAATTGAGACATCAATATGGCAATAAACTGATCCCACCGGGAAGCCGCTCTAAATTTCTGTCCAACATGGTGTACTTTAGCAAGTT
>NZ_VOZC01000057.1:0-1040 GCF_013419975.1 Acinetobacter sp. YH12041
AAGTGTTATTTTTATATGTAAAAATAGGGTATAGCCTAACGGAACAAAATAAAGTCTTAAAAAGCAACTCAAAAACCGTATTTATAGAGGCGGATTCAAGCAGCAAGTGCAACAGTATAAAAACCAGCCATAACTTCACTAGGCGTATACCAGCCTAGTGTTTTTCTAGGGCGATGATTGAGAGCAAATTCTATCTGCTCTATTTGTTCATTTGACACTTCATCAAACGAAGATGATTTTGGCAGATATTGCCTGATCAGACCATTGGTATTTTCATTTCTGGCTCGTTGAATCGACTTGTATGGATCTGCAAAGTACGTCTCTATCCCTGCTTCCGTTATCCGCCGGTGCTCGGAGAACTCCTTACCATTATCAAAGGTTACACTGTAGGCATGACTGCTGCGCAAACATGCTAAAGCACACGAAATCGTTTTAGTTGTGGTTCTAGTTTGTCCCAAATGAACGATATGTACATACAAGCTTTTGCGCTCAACCAGAGTTAATAATGCCCCCTTGTGATTCTTGCCTATCACGGTATCACCTTCAAAATCACCTAGGCGTTGACGTTTCTCGACGACCTCATCGCGACAGTGAATACTTGTTCTATCAACGAGTTGGCCTCTACGGTCTGTATTTTTATAGCCTCGTTTACGATATTTCTTTTGATGTCTTAAATGAAGGTGGAGCTTACCACCTTTAGATTTATCTAGATAAACGTACTGATAAATCCATTCATGTGAAGGCACATTAAGCCAACCTCGTTGTGTTAAAGCACCTGAAATTTGCTCAGGAGACCAATCTAAGCCAATCAGATAACGAATATAAACGAGAGCAAAATCCGTCATTTGTGAAGAGGATCGATATCGTCTTTGACTTGAAAATTTCTCTGCCTGTTGAGCTCGATATCCACGTTTTCCAGTATTTCTTTTGATCTCACGATAAAGGGTTGATCGAGAACGTCCAAGCTCCCTGGCAAGGGTAGAGATTGAAGATTTGCTTTTCAAAGCAGCATAAATTTCGTATCTTTCATCTTGAGAAAG
>NZ_VOZC01000006.1:0-215628 GCF_013419975.1 Acinetobacter sp. YH12041
TGATTTAATTACCTATCATCGAAAAAATATGCAGGCTATACAACTTTCTGAGTCAGATAAATATCACTTAAAACAGCGCAATAAGATAGAGACTTTATTCAGTTTATTGAAAGGTCAGTACAATTTAGTGACAAGCAAAGCACGTAGTGTTCATGGATTTCTAGGAGGGATTTACGCGTCCTTGTGTGCATATCAACTGATCCATAAAAATAAGCCAACAATTCAAATTATGAAGTCATCGGCTTAAGCAGGATTCGGGTTAAAAAAGAGATTCTTTAATTCAAAAAAAATAGCATCTCGAAAGATGCTATTACTGATATTTAAAAGAAAGTTAAGGTTGCAGTCCAGCCGGATGCCGATACCAGCTTTCAATCAAGAGGGCAGCAGCAATACTATCCGCAGACAATTTTTTGCCACGACCTTGTGCCTGATAATGATCTAGTTCATCCCGTGCTTCACGAGTGGTCAGGCGTTCATCCACCATCAAGGTTTCAATATTGGTCTGATGACGTAAACGGCGGGCAAATTTACGTGCCCGTGTCGACAGTTCAGATTCACTATCATCCATATTCAGTGGCAGTCCCACTAAAAATAAGCCTGGCTGATGGCTTTTTACGATTTTCAGTAACTCATCCCAGTTCGGGATCCCATCTTTCATGGGGAATAAAGGGAGGGGATTGGCACTTTCAATCAGGGATTGGCCGACTGCCATTCCCATTTTCTGTGTACCAAAATCAAACGCCATAATAGTGTTTGGCGCGTTTACATCAGGCATGTCCAATCTCGGAAGATAACCAGGTTCGGTCTACGCCCATTTTTTTATAGGCAGCATCCCAGCGGTCGTTATAAGGTAAGTTAAAAATCAGGTCCATATCGGATTCACAGATTAGCCAGTCACCCCGGGCAATCTCTTCTTCAAGCTGATGTTTGCCCCAGCTCGCATAACCCAATGCGATCTGATAGCGGCCTACACCTTCATTATGCGCAATCGCATCCAGAATATCTTTAGATGTGGTAATACAAACATTTTCACCCACAGCAATAGAGGAATGCCAGGTCGGCTGACCGGTATGCAGAACAAAACCAGCCTCAGGTCGCAAAGGTCCACCTTGCAACACTTCATGGGGATTGACATTATCCGCCTCAATATCCAGATCATTCAGCAATTCTTTAATTTGAATACCAGCAGGGCGGTTAATAATGATCCCTTGAGCACCATCTTCATCATGACGGGCCAAATAAATGACCGTATGCGCAAAAAAATCGTCACTTGCATGGGGTGGCGCAATCAGACAACGATGAGTCAGATATTGTTTAGTCACCTGAGCGGCTCTCCAAAAGTCTATATCGTTTGTGATCGTGGTAGATGATTTATCAGGGCAAAAGACTGGATTTTCAATTTGCAAATTGTCTATTCCTTTATTTACTTATCCCACAAAAATGTATCACTGACAACTTAGCTTTGTAGATACTGGGTATAAAAAAACTACAAATAGGTATTTTTTTTATTTTTTCAATAAATCAATAAAATTAGTTTTATTTTATTGAATGGTAAATTCTCGGGCTTATTTATTATCGACTAAGAATATAAAATAAATTTAAGAAGGAATAAGTTTATATATTTTTAATTGTTTAATAATCAAACTAAATAATTAAATAACCCGAATCCTGCTTAAGCCGATGACTTCATAATTTGAATTGTTGGCTTATTTTTATGGATCAGTTGATATGCACACAATGTAAAGCGTGTAGAGCTAATTGATGTCTATTAATCAGATGAATCATCCGTTGGTAACAGGGTAAGCTTTTAAATAAATGATTTTTATCCTGTTTCAACCATGTGAAAAATGCTTTGAAATTAGTGAAATGAGAACATTTATACCAGATCGCGATAAAAGTGATTTCTGAGATACTCAAGTGAGCGGTTCGGACTCTGGAGAAACGACGACTTTGTTTAAGGAAATTCCAGTAGGTTGCTTCAAATTTAAGAAAGAAATCATCAATTACGCAAAATAATTCGGTACTATTAAACATCGGGACTAGAGTTTTAAGTTTTGTGTGGTAACTCAACTGATGGCTCTAGTCCTCTTATTTTTTAAGTCAATTTTTTATCCGCGATTCGAGTTAAATAGAAGAAAATATTAAATTTTATATTTAAAGCGGAGTGCTTTATTTTTTATAAGTTGTTTTAAACTAAAAGCTGTTCATAAAAAAATCCCTGCAATAGTCAGGGATTTTTATTAAGCATGATTTATGCTTGCTGAAACTTTAACTGTCTTAACTGACGTGCATGCTGCAAGGTGGTTTCATTAATTTCCACGCCACCCGTCATACGTGCAAGTTCCTGTACAATTTCACTTTCTTCCAAATTAATAATGGTACTGCTGGCCGGATCAGTCTGGCGTTTTTTCACTAATAAATGCTGGTCGGACTGTGCAGCCACCTGCGCCTGATGGGTAATACAAAGAATTTGTACATGCTGTGCCAGATCAGCCAATAAGCGACCCACGATTTCCGCAGTTCCGCCACTGATCCCGACGTCGATTTCATCAAAGACCAATACTTCAGCTTCGGTTTTTTCTGCATTCATCACCTGCATCACCAAGGCGATACGGGATAATTCACCGCCTGAAGCCACGCGTGCCAGAGGTTGTGCTGGTATGCCCTTGTTGGCAGTAAACAGAAGCTGAATAAAACTCAAACCTTCACTTGATGGATGTTCCAAAGGCTCAAATTTAAATTCAAAATGCGCTTCAGGTAGGGCAAGCTGTTTCACCTGTTCGGTCAGTTTTTTCGCCAGCGGTTCGGCTGCATCACGGCGAATCTGGTCCAGATGTTGAGCTTTGCTTAGAAACTCCTGATAAGAGACCTCGACCTGTTCAGCCAGAGTTTCTGGGTCTTCTAGCTGATGCAATTGTTCAAGTTCAGTCTGCCAGGCCTCATATTCTTCTTTCAGCAATTCTGGCTGGGTGCGGTATTTGCGTGCTAAACGGTGAAATACTTCCAGTTTGGAATTCAGTTCTTCCATACGCTCTGGATCAAAGCTTTGCCGATCCATAAACTGGCGTAAGGTCGCCGTCGCATCTTCGAGTTCGCTTTGGGCATTCAGTAAAGAGGTATAAATCTGGGAAAGCTGCTCGCTACGACCGGCATGCGATTCCATACGGCGTAAAATTGAAGCCAGTTCCTGCGAAATATTCTGTTCACCTTCATCCAGGCCATTCAGGCTATAGACACAATCCTGCATGATGGCTTCATGATGTGAAAGGCGGTCAAATTCCTGCTCAATTTCCTGATAATCCGTCTGGACGACTTCTTCCAGTTCTTCAAGTTGCAGCTCCAGAGTTTCCATACGTTGCTTACGGGTTGCTTGTGCATCCAGCGCGGCCTGATGCTGGCGAATATTTTTATGCCAGGTGCTATAAGCGTCACGTACTTCCTGAGCTGGTGCATAAAAATTGCTATAGCGATCCAGCCAGTGTTTGGGATAAGGTGGTTCTAGAAGTTGCTGCTGACTATGCTGGCTATAAAGCTGAACCAGTAGTCGGCCAATTTCTTTCAGTTCAGACAGACTACTGGGACGACCATTGATCCAGGCCTTACTGCGGCCAGTGGCAAAGATCACCCGGCGTAAATGAATCTCCCCCGACTCATCATCCAGTTCATGCTCTTTTAACCAGCTCGCTTCAGGGCTGTCTTCCTGATAACTAAAGGTTGCTGTTACATCCGCTTTTTCGGTGCCATAACGCACATAATTGGTATCGGTTCGCTCCCCCAGACAGGCAGACAGAGCATCCAGTAACAGGGATTTACCTGCACCGGTTTCACCAGTAAGAACGTTAAAACCTTTATCAATATCAATAGCAAGATGCTCGGCCAAAGCAAAATTGATCAGAGTTAAATGTGTCAGCATAAACGCATCCGGGCTGCGAAAAGTTTGAATGAAATAGCATGTCAGTTGCTTCAGTCTAGCAACGCGGCTGTTATTATAAATCAGGATAAATCGATTTCATTCTATCTTAAATTTCAGGGATTAATACACGCTTATTTGAATGTTGTGTCACAGGAACCAAGATCAGGCCACTGAAGTTGCAAAAGATATTTTCATTTTTCTGACATGCTTGAAAGTTAAATTAAATCAGGTCGGAATATATTTTGCTTATAAATGACGGGAAAAATCACGGCATTTTCCAGGATCTGCCGAAATCACTTAAACAGGCTCAAATCAAGGCAAGCAGGGGGCACCAATAATTTCATTCAAGTCCGATAAACTTCGATTGATTAGTTGCGGGTGCACATTTAAACTACAGCAATCAAAATATTACAAAATGCTTTATCTGGAGAAATGGCATGTCAGCTCAGTTTGATCATGTATCAGTACTTAAAAAATCGAATGTGTATTTTGGCGGGTTATGCATTAGCCATGTGGTGCAATTTGAAGATGGCACTAAAAAAACCTTAGGGGTAATTTTACCTTCAGAAAATGCATTAACTTTTGAAACACATGTGCCTGAGCGTATGGAAATCATCTCAGGTGAATGCCGTGTGCAAATCGCTGACAGCGAAGAAAAAGAACTGTTCCGTGCTGGTCAGTCGTTCTATGTGCCAGGCAATAGCCGTTTCAAAATCGAAACTGATGATGTGCTGGACTATGTTTGCCATTTTGAAGGCTAAACAGACCTACAGATGAGCTGTAACCGATCAAGAAATTTTGTTCTGAATCGGTTAAACTAAGCTTAATACAGAATCCTGTGAAGTTGGCTTTGCAGGATTTTTCTTTTGCTGCCTATTTCCCAATTTATTTTCGAGGTCGTTCATGGCTAAACCTGAGTATTATTATGGCGTCCATTCAGTAGAATCACTGCTGGAGCTTGAGCCTGAACGTGTCTTGACTCTTTTTACCCTGAAAGGCCGTGATGATCAGCGCCTGAAACGTGTGCTGGAATTGGCTGAGCCTTTTGGCATTAGTGTCCAGCAGGCTAGTCGTGACAAGCTGGAAAAACTGGCTGGTTTGCCTTTTCACCAAGGCGTTGTAGCGGCAGTTCGCCCGCATCCAACCTTAAATGAAAAGGATCTGGAAGATCTATTGAAACAAGATTCTCAAGTACTTCTATTAGCACTCGATCAGGTAACTGATCCACATAACCTGGGTGCTTGTATTCGTACTGCCGCAGCGATGGGTGTAGCGGCTGTGATTGTACCGCGTGACCGTTCAGCAAGCCTGACGCCGACTGCACGTAAAGTGGCAGCAGGTGGTGCAGAAAAAGTGAAGTTTATTCAGGTGACCAATCTGGCGCGTACTTTGGGTCAAATCAAAGATGAATTTAATGTACGTGTGGTTGGTACGATGCTGGATGAAAAAGCTTTACCTATCCAGAAATTTGATTTTACTGGTACAGGTGTATGCGTGGTGATGGGTGCGGAAGATACCGGTTTGCGTCCAATTACCCAAAGCCAATGTGACCAGACGGTTTATATTCCGATGGCAGGAAATCTGCAAAGTCTGAATGTGAGCGTGGCAACAGGGATGGCTCTTTATGAAGCCTGTCGTCAGCGTCAAGCTTAAGTCCTTTTTATTATTTACCTAAATACTGTTAAAGAAGAAGTCTATGTCTCCCCGAACGCAAGGTTATGCCTTTGTCTTAATTACCATGTGTATTTGGGGAGGTTTTACCTTAAGCACGCGCTTAAGTGCCCAGTGGGGGATTAGTGCCTGGGATCTGGTGGGATTACGTTTTCTATTGGCTTTTCTGATTCTGATGCCAGTCCTGATTTATAAAAAGGACACAGCCTTTTTGTGGAGTAAGGAATCCTTTCTCTTAGCCATGATTGGCGGGGTAGGGTATTGCCTGACTGCTTATACTGCTTTCCATTATGCACCTGCAGCTCATGCTGCCGTATTTCTAAATGGCTGTATTCCACTTTGTACCGCAGTGGCTGCTTTTGTGTTATTTAAACAGGGGTTTGACCGACATACCTGGATCAGTATGGTGATTATGCTGCTTGCGATTGGCAGTATGAGTTGGCTGATGTTCCGAGAGTCCGGTGTGGCCTTGGGATTAGGCGATCTGCTATTTTTCATCAGTGCAATGTGGTGGGGTGTATTCACTGTACTGCTACGTCAATGGAAGCTATCTGCTTGGCATTCTATGGCCAGTGTAGCGATCTGGTCAGCCATCGTTTATGTGCCAATTTATCTGCTATTCTTCCCCAAACATCTGGATGCTGCTGAACCTTGGCAAATGGCTTCCCAGGTACTCTTTCACGGTGTTTTTGTGGTGATTGTAGCGACACTAACTTATGTGGAAGCGATTAAGCGTTTAGGTGCATTTAAAGCGGGTAGTATCGTGACTCTCGCACCATTTATTGCTGCCATACTGGCTGTGCCGCTTCTAGATGAACGTCTAAGTCTCGCGATTGTCTCTGGTTTAGTAGGTATGGCAATTGGTGCCATACAGCCTTGGCGTTGGTTGATGCATCAAGATAGCTTGAGTCAAAAACTGGAAGAACAAAAAAAGCAGTCCTAACAAGGCTGCTTTTTATTTTAGTTTTAAATAGGTTTGGATTAATTATTTTGAGCAGCCATTTGAAGATATTTTTCATGTAATGGCGTGAGATGGGCATAAAGATGTTCCAGCTCACCATCATTCAGTACAATATCATTAGCCATAGCACACTTTTGTTCACGTGGCATTTGTGCGGCAATGATCTTCTGAATTTGCTCCATATTTTGTCCATCACGCTGTGAAGCCCGTTGAATTTGCAGTTCAATAGCAGCATCAATTAATAACGTATGTTGTGTCAGTTCATGCTGATTTGTTTCAAACAATAAAGGAGAAACTAAAATCGCATAAGGACTTTGTGCTGCATGCAACTGTTGAATAATTGAAGTGCGAATAGCAGGGTGAGTGATATTTTCCAGCGTTTTGCGTGCTTCTGGAGACTGGAAAATATGTTCACGTAAAGCACGGCGATTCAATGAACCATCCTCAAGCAAAACCCAATCGCCGAAAGCTTGCTGAATCTGCTGTAGGGCTGGTTGACCGATATCAACGACTTCACGGGCGACAATATCCGCATCTACGACAGCAATCCCTTGAGCTTCAAACCATTGGCTGGCAGCAGACTTGCCACTACCAATTCCACCAGTTAAACCGAGTACAAATTTCACTTTACTGACCTAAATAGATTTTCATGATCTGCTCACCCCATAAAAAGGCAATCCAGCCGGCAATGGCAATATAAGGGCCAAAGGCAAAGGGCTGATTTTCTTTACGGACTTTAAGCAGAATAATCCCAATAATCGCGCCCACCAATGATGACAATAATACAATGAGTGGTAGGAGCATAGGCCCCATCCAGGCACCTAAGGCAGCTAGTAATTTGAAATCTCCATAGCCCATACCTTCCTTGCCAGTCACCAGCTTAAACAGATAGTACACCACCCACAAGCATAAGAATCCAATGATATAGCCCCAGATGGCAGAATCAGGGGTAGTATAAATCGCATAACTATTAATGCCCAGGCCGAGTGCAGCCAGCGGCAGGGTATAGCGATCGGGTAATAACTGGGTATCGAAATCAATAAAGGTGAGGGCAATCAGGATATAGGTAAAAACCAGCCCAAACAGCATCTGTACTGTAGGTCCAAATATTGCCAGCACTATCAGTGCACAAGCAGCTGTGAGAAGTTCAATAAATGGATAGCGGATACTGATTGGATTCTGACAGTTACCACATTTACCACGTAATAAGATCCAGCTAATCACCGGAATGTTCTGATACCAGCGAATAGGAGTCTGACATTTCGGGCAGGTGGAAACTGGTTTGCTTAAAGTAATTTTGTTCTCATCAATGATGGGCTGGTCTGGATGCAAAAACAGCTGGCAATCTGTACGCCATTCCTGTTCCATCATTTTAGGGGTACGGTAAATGACAACGTTTAAAAAGCTACCAATACAAAGACTAAAAAGCCCAACTGCGAGATAAAGCGCAGTTGGGTTTTGACTGAAATATGAAATAAAATCTTGCATTAAACCACGGAGCCCATTTGGAAGATTGGAAGATACATGGCCACCACCAGGCCGCCGACAAGGACACCGAGAATTGCCATAATCAAGGGTTCCATCATCGAGGTTAAACCGTCGACCGCATTGTCGACTTCGTTTTCATAATGGGTTGCAACTTTATCCAGCATGGCATCCAATGCACCAGATTCTTCACCAATTGCGACCATCTGTACGGCCATAGAAGGGAATTTATCGGTGACACGCATGGCAAATTGAAGCTGTTGACCGGTTGCTACGTCTTCCTTGATTCTTAATACTGCCTCTTCATAGACTACGTTATTGGTCGCACCAGCAGTCGATTCAAGCGCATCAATTAATGGCACACCGGCAGCAAAAGTGGTGGCGAGAGTGCGGCTATAACGAGCAATAATCGCTTTATAGACCAGGTCACCAAAGATGGGGGCTTTGAGTGCGGCTTTATCAAGCAAATCACGGAATTTTTTACTACGTTTTTTTGCTTCAAGAAAGGCCGTAATCACAACACCAATCCCGAGAATTAACAGAAACCAGTATGCCTGCATCCAGTTAGACATATTTACGACCATTTGGGTAAATGCAGGTAAGTCAGCACCAAATGAAGAGAATAAGTCCTGGAATACAGGGACTACTTTCACCATCAGAATAATTGTTACGATCACAGCTACTACAATTACTGTAGCTGGATATTTCATGGCTTTTTTAATTTTTTGCTTTAAAAGCTCACTTTTTTCTTTATAAATCGCGACACGATCCAGCATGGTTTCCAGAGCACCAGATTGCTCGCCAGATTCGACCAAAGAGCAGAATAGATTATCGAAATATTGTGGGTATTTTCGTAATGCTCCCGCAAAAGTATTTCCCCCTTCAACTTCGCCTTTAATTCCAAGCACAACCTCGCGCATAGATGGATTTTCTAAACCTTCTGCAACAATTTCAAAGCCTTGTACTAAAGGCACCCCGGCTTTCATCATGGTGGCTAACTGACGGGTGAAGATGGTGATATCCAGCGTGGAAACTTTTTTCTTCATCAAACCTTCGAGAATATTTTTTTTCTTTTCCCGGATGGTTTTGATCGTAATGCCTTGTTTGCGCAAGTTCACTTTTGCCAAGGCCATATTTCGTGCCGGCAATTCCCCCTTGATCTTGGCGCCTTTGCGATCAACCCCTTCATAACTGAAGATCGGTGTCATCTGGCCTTTTTTTACTGCTGCCATAGCTTTATCCTTATTTTATATTCAGCACGATCATTCGCTGGTTACACGATTGACTTCCTGTAAAGAAGTCACCCCCTGCATAACCTTCACTAACCCTGATCGGCGTAAATTGTTAAATCCTGCACGTGCGGAAGCTTCAGCAATTTCAATGGCATTGCCATCTTCCATAATAATTCTTGAAATCTCAGGTGTTACCTTCATAACTTCATAAATACCGACCCGGCCCTTATAACCTTCACGACATTCATTACAGCCGACTGGCTCATAAATCTGAAATTCAGGGCTTTGTAAATCTGCTTCGGTAAAGCCCATCTCCAGTAAGCTTTGCTTTGGAATGTCAGCCGGTTTTTTACATTGTGAACACAAGCGACGGGCCAGACGCTGCGCAATCACCAGATTGACTGAAGTCGCGATATTGAAAGAAGGTACGCCCATATTACGTAAACGGGTCAAAGTTTCCGGAGCACTGTTGGTGTGCAGAGTTGACATCACCATATGACCTGTTTGCGCTGCTTTGATTGCAATTTCAGCTGTTTCCAGATCACGGATCTCACCGACCATGACAATATCAGGATCCTGACGCAGAAAGGATTTTAAAGCAGCTGCAAACGTCAGGCCAACTTTATTATTGACGTTCACCTGATTAATCCCTTGCAGGTTAATCTCGACTGGGTCTTCCGCAGTAGAAATATTGGTATCTTCACGGTTTAAAATGTTTAAGCCCGTATAAAGCGATACGGTTTTACCGGAACCAGTAGGACCGGTAATCAGTAACATCCCTTGCGGTTTATCTAAGGCTTCCATGAATAACTCTTTCTGCTCAGGTTCATAACCTAAAGCATCAATTCCCAGCATGGCACTAGACGGATCTAAAATACGTAGAACCAGTTTTTCGCCAAACAGGGTAGGGAGCGAGTTAACACGGAAGTCGATGGCTTTGTTTTTTGAGAGCTTTAATTTAATACGGCCGTCTTGAGGCACGCGTTTCTCAGAAATGTCCATCTGCGACATGACTTTCAAACGCGACGCCAAACGGTTTGCCAGTTGTAGGGGCGGGGTTGCAATCTGACGTAAAACCCCATCGACACGATAGCGCACCCGATACATTTTTTCATAAGGTTCAAAATGGAGATCCGAAGCGCCCATACGAATAGCATCAATCAGTAACTTATTAATATATTTAACAATAGGGGCTTCTTCACCCTTGTCTTTTTCGTCTTCTTCTTGAGTCGGATCGGCTGTATCGACATTTACATCCAGATCGAAATCATCATCAAAATCGAAAGTACTTTCTTCAGTAAAGTTTTGCTCAATCAGTTTTTCAAGTTTATTGTGTTCAACAATAACAGTTTCGATATTCAGTTTAGTCGCAAAGCGGATGGCATCCGTTGCTTCGATATTGGTTGGATTGCTCGTGGCAATATACAGAACATTGGAGTTCTTATAAATTGGCAGAATACGATGCTTGGTAATCAGCTTTTCATCAATATCTTCACGCAGGATTTGTCCCGGATCATAAGCACCAATATCAAATAGAGGCTCACCAAATTCTACTGAGATCGTTTCAGCAATGGTAGTAGGGGAAAGATTATGATGACTGACCAAATAGGCCACGATATCTGTTTTTTCCTGTTTGGCATTGGCTAAAGCAGTCCGCATATCTTCAGCTGATAATACCCCTTCATCGACCAGGCGACGAATAAACCCCGTAAATCTTGGTGACCCCTGCAATGCTGTCATGCTTCAAATGCCTATCAATTCAATTTTTTTAATTTGCTATTCTAAAATTATACGTTTGTTATACAAAAATACCATAGCTGAGAATGCTGCAATCTTCGTGATATTCAGTAAAAGCTTGAACTGGTCGGAAGAACCGGGCATTTTTTTCAGTGATAACAAAAAATAACCATTTTGAATAGTCTAAACTGAGAAATAGGATGAATAAAACTATTCTTTAAATTTTACAATTCCGTGTAGAATGTGCCCAATTCAAGATATGTCAGTGAAATAGGTTATTTATGTCGGTTTCGACGATTACCCCTTGGGTGGTGGGCAACTGGAAAATGAATCCAATGCAGGCAGATGCCCAAGCTTTGGTTCAGAATTTAAAAGACTTGCTTGAGTCTGCACCAGTTTCAACAGAGAAATGTCATTTGGGTGTGGCGCCGACAACCCTTGCCTTAACTCAAATTCAAACTGCATTTGCTTCAGCTAATCGTCCTGTATATACCGTAGCACAAGATGTATCACGTATTTCAGGGACAGGCGCTTATACTGGGGAAGTGAGTGCTGAATTATTGGCTGATAGCCAGATTCACTATGTATTGATTGGGCACTCTGAACGTCGTGAAATTTTTGCTGAAAGTTCACAGATTTTAAATACTAAAATCAAGAATGCCTTAAATGCCGGTTTAACCGTAATTTACTGTGTGGGCGAAAGTCTGGAACAGCGTGAAGCAGGGCAGGCAGAAGCGGTGGTTCTCCAACAGATTTGCGATATCGCGACTGTGGTAGAAGATGAACAGTGGAAAAATATTGTGATTGCTTATGAGCCAATCTGGGCCATTGGTACCGGTAAAACAGCTTCTCCAGAAGATGCGCAGGCCATGCATGCCCAGATCCGTCAGGGTTTGAGCCAGATTACAGGTTATGCTGCGACTATGGCAATCTTATATGGTGGTAGTGTAAAACCGGAAAATGCAGTAGAGTTAGCAGCCTGCCCTGACATTAACGGGGCATTGGTGGGTGGTGCATCACTCAATGCTGAGTCGTTCCATCAAATTGCTCAAGCATTTGCAAATACACAATAATTAGGAGTTCAGCATGCAAACTTTTGTGCTGGTAGTACATATTATCTTAGCGATTTTGATGATTGTCTTGATTTTAGTTCAGCATGGTAAAGGTGCGGATGCAGGTGCATCATTTGGCGGCGGCGGTGCGGCAACGATCTTTGGTGCCTCAGGTTCGGGTAATTTCATGACCCGTTTGACGGCAGTTTTTACCGCATTGTTCTTTGTGACCAGTATTACTTTGGCGATTCTTGCCAAGAAACAAACCACGAATGCGTACAGTTTATCGTCAATTCAATCAGCACCAACTGCGCCTGCGCAACCGGTTGAAACTTCACCAACTGCACCACAAACGACCGAATAATTTTAATTAAACCTTTCTTTTTTTCAGTGATGCGACTAGAATGCGTCACAGCTGCGGTGGTGGTGGAATTGGTAGACACGCTACCTTGAGGTGGTAGTGCTTTCGGGCGTGGGGGTTCAAGTCCCCCCTTCCGCACCAACTTATAATCCAGAATATAAGTTGGTGTATGCAGCTAAAAAAACTTCTGTTGATGCGGGATGGAGCAGTCTGGTAGCTCGTCGGGCTCATAACCCGAAGGTCGTTGGTTCAAATCCAGCTCCCGCTACCAATCAATCCTTTTTTAAAGACGCAAACTTTTAAAAGGCAGCTTAAATCTGATTTAAGTTGAGAAGAATTATTTGCATGTTGTTGCGGGGTGGAGCAGTCTGGTAGCTCGTCGGGCTCATAACCCGAAGGTCGTTGGTTCAAATCCAGCCCCCGCTACCAATCCTTTAAAGCTGCAAACTTTAAAGGCAGTTTAGTGTAAAATATTAAGCTGAATGTTATTTGTATGCTGATGCGGGATGGAGCAGTCTGGTAGCTCGTCGGGCTCATAACCCGAAGGTCGTTGGTTCAAATCCAGCTCCCGCTACCAATTTTTCAGTAACAGATAACAAATATGCAGAATGATGTGGTTGTGATTGAAAAGTTCGCATCTTTTGTATATAATTTTTGCACGTTGATGCGGGATGGAGCAGTCTGGTAGCTCGTCGGGCTCATAACCCGAAGGTCGTTGGTTCAAATCCAGCTCCCGCTACCAAGTTTCTTAAAAGAGGCTCACAACTATGGTGGGCCTTTTTGCACAGTGGGATTTGAAAAAAGTTCAAATTGTGCATTAATTGGGGCGATTTACGCCCTTTTTTATTGGCTATCGTGTAGTGTCGACAATATTTGGTCAAATCTCCATGTTTCACTACTACTATAGTTTGTATTGGTTTGTAGTGGTCAAATAGATCATAAAATCGCACCAGATGACGAGAGTAAATGAAGCTATCAAATAAAACTCAAGCACTTCAGGACTTGATTGCACCAGCAGTTGAAGCCTGTGATGTAAATCTGTGGGGGATTGAATTCCTGCCACAAGGCAAACGTTCATTATTACGGATCTATATCGACAAACCGGTCGATGAAAATGCAGCACCTGTTGTCAATGAAGATGGCGAAGAAGAGCAGGGTCGTGGTATTGGGGTTCAGGACTGTGTACGTGTCACACAGCAAGTCGGCGCGATCCTGGATGTACATGATCCAATCTCAGGTGAATATTCGCTTGAAGTGTCTTCACCAGGTTGGGATCGTCCATTCTTCCAGCTGGAGCAGATGGCTCATTATATCGGACAAACGGTTGCGCTGCGTTTGATCAGTGCCGTCGATAACCGTCGTAAATTCCAGGCAAAACTGGTTGCAGTCGACCTTGAAAATGAAATGATTCAAGTTGAAGTAGAAAAGCAACAGATTTTGGATATCGACAGTCACAATATCGATAAAGCAAACTTGGTCTATCAAGATTAATTCAATTAATAAGAATCTGAACGAATAGGTGACTTATGGCACGTGAAATTCTTACCGTCGTTGAAACGGTTAGTAACGAAAAAGGTGTAAGTCGTGAAGCAATTTTTGAAGCGCTAGAACAAGCTTTGGTTGCAGCGACTAAGAAGAAATTCTACGAGGGGACTCACTCGGAAGAAGCTCGTCTTCGTGTAGAAATTGACCGTAAAACTGGGGATTATCGTACTTTCCGTCAATGGGAAGTAGTGGCTGATGAAGATCATGAAATGCCTGCCTGTCAGGATGCGATCTCTGATGTTGATCCGGCACAATGGTCGATTGGCGATATCCGTGAACTGGAAGTAGAATCAATCGATTTCGGTCGTATTGCTGCCCAGATCGCGAAACAGGTGATTGTACAGAAGATCCGTGAAGCAGAACGTGCACTGGTTGCTGATGCTTATGAATCTAAAGTCGGTGAGCTGATCTATGGTGAAGTGAAAAAACAAACCAAAGATGGCTTTATCATTGACTTGGGTGACAACGCAGAAGCGTATCTGGCACGTGAAGAGATGATTCCGAAGGAAATCCTTCGTCCGAAACAACGCGTAAATGCGATTCTATATAGCGTTAACCGTGAAGGCCGTGGTGCACAATTATTGTTGTCACGTGCTAAACCGGAAATGCTGATTGCATTGATGAAAAAAGAAATTCCTGAAATTTCTGAAGAAATCATTGAAATTAAGGCCGCAGCTCGTCAACCGGGTGTTCGTGCTAAAATTGCAGTGAAAACCAACGACCACCGTATTGATCCGGTGGGTGCTTGTATTGGTATGCGTGGTACACGTATCCAGGCTGTACAGCAAGAGCTCAATGGCGAGCGTATTGATGTGGTAGTTTGGTCGGATGATCCTGCGCAATATATCGCAAGCGCATTAGAACCAGCAGATGTATCTAGTATTGTGATCGATGAAGATGCACGTACTGCAGACATCATTTTCGCGACTAGTGATCAGCTAGCTCGTGCAATTGGTTCACAAGGTCAAAACGTTCGTCTGGCATCTGAACTGACTGGCTATAAGCTGGACATGATGTTGGAAGAAGAGTACTACGCACGTCAGCAAAGCGAAGCACAAAAATACCTGGACATGTTTGTTACACGTCTGGATATTGCTGAAGATTTGGCGATGGCGTTGGTAGAAATGGGCTTCACCTCGCTTGAAGAAATTGCTTACGTACCGCCAGAAACGTTTGATGAAATCGAACTGGATGCGGAACTGGTTGAACTACTGCAAAGCCGTGCGAAAGAAATTGCACTTGCTGATGCATTACAACAGCAAGAAAACGTACAAGCGCCAAGTGAAGAACTTGTTGCAATGGAAGGCATGACAGCAGAGATCGCGCAAGCTCTCGCAGCTCGTGGTGTGGTAACCGTAGATGACTTAGCTGACCAAGCGACTGATGATATCGAAGATATCGAAGGTCTCGGTGCTGAGAAGGCCGGTCAACTTATTATGAAAGCGCGCGAATCATGGTTTAACTAGGAGGTAGTATATGACGGACAAGTCGATTAAAGAGTTAGCACTCAGCGTGGGTCGCCATGTTGATAAGCTCCTAGAGCAGGTTCGTGAGGCAGGTTTACCACAGCGTAAAGCTGACGATATTATTACCACCGAACAACAAGACCGCTTAATGAATCATGTGAAAAAGACACAAGGTTCGGATGGCCATGCAGGACAAATCACGTTGAAACGTAAAACGACCAGTACTGCTAAAGTGGCAAGTACTTCAGGTAAGGCGAAAACGATTAATGTAGAAGTTCGCAAGAAACATACATTCGTCAAGCCAGACCCGGAACAAATTAAAGCAGAAGCTTTAGCGAAGGCTCAAGCTGAACAGCAAGCGAAAGCAGAAGCTGAACAGAAGTCAGCTCCAGCTAAAAAACCTGCTGATGCACCTAAATCAGGTACAAACAATGCAAGCAAAGCCCTAGAAGCAATGCGTGCAGCTCAGAAACAAGAAACTGAGAAACAGGAAACACCTAAAGCAGCTGTTGTGGTAAAACGCAAATCAACTAACAAGCCGATTGTGAAAGCAGCGGTTAAACAAGTTGAAACAGCAGAACAGAAAAAAGCGCGTGAAGCTCAAGCCGCTCAATTAAAAGCAGCTGAAGAAGCAGCACGTCGCAAGGCAGCTGAAGAAGCACAACAACGCACCCTTGAGCAAATGCGCAAGATGGCGTCGAAGTATTCTTCTGAAGATACCACTGCAACTATTCGTGTGATTGATGATTCTCCACTTGCTGCTGGTCTGGTTGGCCAGGCATATGAAGACTCATTTGCGAAAGAAGACCGCGAAATTAAACGTGGTACTAACACTTCAAATACACGTTCACCGAAAAAAGGTGGTCGTCGTGGTGAAGAGCAGTCTTTCCGTGATAACTCACACAAACGTGGTTTGAAATCTAGCCAAGCGAACAAGCATGGTTTTGAAAAACCAGTGAAAAAACAGGTTTATGACGTTGAAATCGGTGAAACGATTGTCGTTGCTGACCTGGCTGCGAAAATGGCAGTTAAGGTTCGTGAAGTGATCAAGTCACTGATGAAAATGGGTGAACTGGTTACTCAAAACCAGGCGATCGATCAGGAAATCGCGGCTCTTGTGGTTGAAGAAATGGGCCATAACCCAGTACTGGTTTCTGAAACTGCAGTTGAAGATAACCTGCTTGAACAGGCTGAAGAAGCTCGTGGTGCGCAAACCACTCGTGCGCCAGTTGTGACTATCATGGGTCACGTTGACCATGGTAAAACATCGCTTCTAGACCGTATCCGTCGTGCCAAAGTGGCGCAAGGCGAAGCAGGTGGTATTACCCAGCATATCGGTGCTTACCATGTAACGACTGATAAAGGTATTATCACATTCCTTGATACTCCGGGACACGCAGCGTTTACTGCAATGCGTTCACGTGGTGCCAAAGCGACTGATATCGTAGTTCTGGTTGTTGCAGCAGATGATGGCGTGATGCCACAAACTGCAGAAGCAATCGATCACGCACGTGCAGCGGGTACGCCAATCATTGTTGCAATCAACAAGATGGATAAAGACTCAGCTGATCCAGATCGTGTATTGAACGAATTGACCACCAAAGAAATCGTACCTGAAGAATGGGGCGGTGACGTTCCTGTAGCGAAAGTATCTGCACATACTGGTGCCGGTATTGATGAACTTCTTGACCTGATTTTAATTCAGTCTGAATTGCTTGAATTGAAGGCGTCTGAAGAAGGTGCGGCACAAGGTGTTGTGATTGAAGCGCGTGTTGATAAAGGCCGCGGTGCAGTGACTTCTATTCTGGTTCAAAACGGTACGCTGAAAGTGGGTGACCTGGTACTTGCTGGTTCATCTTATGGCCGCGTTCGTGCCATGACCGATGAAAACGGTAAACGTATCAAGTCTGCAGGTCCTTCGATTCCAGTTGAAATTCTGGGTCTTCCAGAAGCGCCGATGGCAGGTGACGAAGTTCTTGTTGTGAATGACGAGAAGAAAGCACGTGAAGTTGCCGATGCGCGTATGGATCGTGAACGTCAAAAACGTCTTGAACGTCAATCTGCAATGCGTCTTGAAAACATCATGGCGTCTATGGGCAAAAAAGATGTGCCGATCGTCAATGTGGTATTAAAAACTGATGTACGCGGTACATTGGAAGCTCTGCATGTTGCATTGGCTGAGCTTTCAACGGATGAAGTAAAAGTACGTATCATCGGTTCTGGTGTTGGTGCGATTACTGAATCTGACGTAACGCTTGCTGAATCTTCAGAAGCGGTTCTTCTTGGCTTTAACGTACGTGCCGACAATACTGCACGTCAAAAAGCAGATGCAGACAGTATCGACATTCGTTACTACTCAGTGATCTATCAATTGATTGATGACGTGAAAGCAGCGATGAGCGGTAAGCTGGCTCCTGAACACCGTGAAACCATCTTGGGTGTTGCTCAAGTACGTGAAGTGTTCCATTCAAGCAAATTTGGTGCTGCAGCAGGCTGTATGGTACTTGAAGGCGTATTACACCGTAACAAACCGATTCGCGTATTACGTGATGACGTGGTGATCTTCCAGGGCGAGCTAGAATCTCTTCGTCGCTATAAAGAAGTGGTGGAAGAAGTTCGTGCCGGTATGGAATGTGGTCTTGCGGTGAAAGGCTATAAAGACATCAAACCTCTCGACAAGATCGAAGTGTATGATGTGCAATTGATTAAACGGAGTCTTTAATGGCGGGTAGTCAACGTCTGAAGCGTATGGCGGATACGGTACAACGCGAGTTGTCCGAACTGATCCGTCAGGAGCTGAAAGATCCACGTCTGGGTGGTCTGGTGACCATCTCAGCCGTGAAGGTGAGCCCAGACTTAGGATATGCTGAAGTTTATGTCACAGTAATGGGTCGTGAACTTGGTGATGAGCAAAGTGAAGCGGCAAATAAAGAAACGCTGGATGTCCTGAATAAGGCATCTGGGTTCCTGCGCCATGAACTGGGCCGTCGGATCAAGACACGTATTACGCCTCGTCTACGTTTCCATTATGACAAAACCAATGCATATGGTAACTATATGTTTGGTCTGATTGCTGAAGCAGTGAAGGATTTACCTCCTGCTGAAGACAAGAAAGATGAAGAATAAGCTTTTATAAAGCTCAATAAAAAAGCCACCTTAGGGTGGCTTTTTTATTGCTAAACTTTTTAAGTAAAACTGGCTAACTATTACTTTGAATCCTGGTCATTCATTTTCTTTTCATAAAATGCACGACGGCGGGTTTTCTGCCAAGGCAATGGACGTTCTAGTGTTTCTGGCACTTCACCACTCATCGAGCGCAAACGTAAATGCAAGGCCGCTTGCGCCATCAGGTTGGCAGATACCGGTGCAGTAATGAAGGCAAACAGGGTAATCAGTACTTCAGCAAACCCTAAACGACCATAGATAGCCGAAAAAATAATAGAAGCGATCAGAAAGCTTCCCAAGCCTAGGGTACTGGATTTAGTCGGTGCATGCAGACGCATAAACAGGTCAGGTAGACGTATCATTCCAATACCACCCACCAGCATAAAGAACGCGCCAATCAATAAAAAAATCGAAACTAGTATTTCTAAAATCAAAGGCATTTAAAAACTCCTAGTCGATGACATGGCCAGTGGTGAAATAGCGGGCAAGGGCAGCGGTAGAGACAAAACCCAGCATGGCCACCAGTAAGGCACCTTCAAACATGAAAGTGCTGCTCCAGTAAATTCCCAGAATCACCACCAGACAGGTTGCATTTAAAAATAGGGTGTCCAGTGCCAGCAGACGGTCAACGATTGAAGGGCCCATGACCAGCCGGATCAGACACAGCAACATGGAGATCGTGACAGCACCCAGACAAATCAGCAATGCATAAGGCAGAATAGTCATGCTTCAGCTCCTGATTGTGCGCTAAAAATTTTAATCAAAGGTTGTTCATAGCGCTGTTTGATGGTTTCAATTTCAGCCTCTTCATCATCCGTACTTAAGGCATGCACCAGAATATCGCCACGGTCCTGATCAATCCCCGCAGAGACTGTACCTGGTGTCGTGGTAATAATCATTGCCAGCAACGTATTCACTTCTTCATGTTCGGTATCCAGCGGTACCCGAAACCATTTGGGATGCAGATTTTTGGTCGGTCCCAGCACCAGAATCGCTACCTTAATGTTTGCGACAATGATGTCCCAAACAACGATCCAAAACAGGCGCATCGCCGGGATCCACCGGATATTCGGCGTGTAATCAATGAAAGGGGCGACCATTCGCGGAATCAAGATGGCCAGAAATAGTGCCATGAGCATTGTGCCGGCTTCCATATTATGGGCCAGCATGACCCAGCTCATCGCCACAATCACGGAAACGAAAGGATGAGGGAACCAGCGTTGAAGTAATGATTTAGCCATTAAAGTCCCTCCGCCGGTTTAAGTTGATTGTCGTCGTATTTGTTCTGTTCAATATACTGTTTATCAATCTGACGCTGTTTAAATTCAGAAATATGGTCGCCATTTAAGGTGTTTTCTGAAATGACATAAGGAATCAGATGCGCATTTGGATCAGGCGTTTCACCACCGTATTTGGTTTCTGGTAAATAACCCGGATCAAATGGCTGTACACTGATGAACTTACCTTCAGCATCACGTTTTAATAATGCTGCTTCATAAATCGGATTGGTCTTAATCTGTGCTGCGGTCTGATAATTATATTGATAAATCGGTGCAGCAAAAACAACATAGGCTGTCAGACTGAGCAATAACAGATAAATGACCCGGTCATTTCGTGCCGGTGCCTTGCTGGGTAAGGCTTCATATTTGCTGAATTCTTCAGAATTTTCATCCTGTTCCGGTCGGCTTGAACGCCAGAACAGAATAAAACCGACCCGGGTAAAAGCTAGAATACTCAGTAAGCTGACCAGTAGAACCGTAAAGATAATCAGCATTTGATGCTCAGACTGTCCTGAAGCTTGCAGGATAAACACTTTACCGAAGAAGCCACTGAAAGGTGGCAAGCCGGCCATCATCAAGGCAATGATGAAATACACAATAGAAACCAAAGTATTCTGTTTCATCTGTGGTGCAATTTTAAAGTGATCTTTAAATTCACCGCGTTGTGAAGTAATCCAGCCACACAGGATATAAAACGCTGCGCCAATCAGGGTACTGTGCACCATATAATACAAGGCACCTGCCCAGGCTTGGGTACTGTTCATGGCAATCGCAATCAGAATGGTGCCGACTGAAGACAGGATCATAAAGCCGACAAAACGGCGTAGACGTTCAGTCCCAATGGCACCGAATGCACCATAGAGTGATGTAATCACACCAATGGCCAGCAGACAGTTCATCAGGATCTGATGGCTGTATTCATCATCAAATACGGTGCCATTGACGCGGATAATCGCGTAGATCCCGACTTTGGTCATGATGGTAAACAGGGCAGCCACTGGAGTAGTGGCAACAGCATACGTTTTAGGAAGCCACAGGCCTACCGGTAACATGGCTGCCTTGATCCCGAACACCACAAATAGCATCAATCCGCCTGCAACGGCCAGCTTATGTTCATCGCCTGCCAAAGTTGGCATCAGACGAGCAACATCAGCCATATTCAGGCTGCCGACACTGCCATAAATCATCCCGAGTCCGATCAGGAACATGGCAGAAGCAAGCAGGTTAATAGCCACATAATGCACACCGAGCTGAAAGCGTGCCTTGCCTTGCCCATGCAAAAGCAGGACATAGGATGCCATTAACAGGATCTCGAAGAACACGAACAGGTTAAACAAGTCACCGGTCAGGAAGGCACCACTAAGCCCCATTAATAGAAAATGGACCATGGCATGGAAATAACGCCCGCGAATATCCCATTCTTTGCTGGCATACCAAACGATTGGCAAAGCGAGTGTATAGGTCAGTACCAGCATCAAGGCAGAGAGCTGGTCCAGGACCAGCACAATACCAAAAGGGGCGGCCCATTCACTTAAAGTGTAGACACTAATTTGCCCTTGGCTGCTATTGATCAGATAGCCAATCGCCATAATCAAACCCAATAGGGTCGAAATATGACTCACGCCACGACGCCAAGGCTGACGCCAGTCGGTAATCAGAGAACCGGAACCCGGGTTACCCAACAGTACTAGAATAAAGGCAGTAAAAGCCGGTAAAAGAATACTGAAAATAGGGGTGTGTTGATTCAAGAAGTTGAGAAGATCAGTCATTACGGCTCATCCTCACGTGGGTCATGTTGCGGTATCTCTTCTTTGGAATCAACGTGATCTGTTCCTGATTCATAACGGCTACGTAAGGCCAGCTGTACAATAAAGGCGGTGGTGGCAAAACCGATTACAATTGCGGTTAAAACCAAGGCCTGAGGTAAAGGATCGGTGACCTGCGTGGCTTCGGTGAGTACTGCAGGTGAATTCATCTGAATACGGCCCATGGCAAATAAAAACAGGTTCACTGCATAACCAATCATGGCCAGTCCGAGGACCACCGGAAAGGTACGTGCCCGCAGAATCAGATAGATCCCGGTGGCAGTGAGTAGGCCAATTGCTGAGGCTAATAAAAGTTCTAAACTAATCATTCTATTATCCTCTTGGTACTGGGCCAGTCATACTTGAGTGACGGGAGTCACCCAGAACGGAAATCATCAGCATGGTCGCACCGACTACGGTGACATAGACACCGACATCAAATAGTGCAGCAGAAGCCAGATGCATATCGCCAAGTAATGGTGGATGAACATGAATATGGGCACTAGTCAGGAAAGGACGTGACCAGAACCAGGCTGCGATACCGGTTAGGCCTGCAATAGTCAGGCCGATACCAATCCAGATTTCATAGAGACGTCCAGATTTAGCTCCCAGCATTTTTTCTGCATGATCCTGACCAATGGCAACGTATTGAATGATCAAGGCCAATGAGGTGACCAGACCGGCAATAAAACCGCCACCCGGAAGATTATGGCCGCGCATAAAGATATACAGACTAACCACCAGTGCTACCGGCAAAATCCATGATGCAGTAATTCTTAGCATCAAAGGGGAGGGGTTAAAACGGTAAGTCAGGCCTTGGGTAATGGTGGTGCCATGAGCACGCATACCATCCATCAGACTTAGTACACCAATGGCGGCAATCCCGAGTACGGTAATCTCGCCAAAGGTATCGAAACCACGGAAATCGACCAGAATTACGTTGACGACGTTTGTACCGCCACCAAGCGGAATCGATTGTTGGATGAAGAACCAGGAAATTGAATTATGGTCGCGCGTCATAACCAGCCAGGCAACTGTTGCAATTCCTAGACCCCCGCAGACCGCAATCACTGCATCTCGCCAGCGTCGGGTCGGGCTGGATTCATAAGGTGTGAGTTGTGGCAGGAGTGACAGGCTCATTAGTAGCAGAACCGTCGTTACTACATCGACTGTAATCTGGGTCAAAGCCAGATCGGGTGCCGAAAAACCAATGAAAACCATGGTGACGACCAGACCGACCGCACCGCTGATCAGGATGGCTTTAATCCGTTCATGATGGAACCACAGCATCATCCAGCAGGCTGAGAACAGCAGTAACCATAGAACGATGGCCAGAACTGGTGCATGGGTCAGTTCGCGGCTACCGGTGTCGATCCCATTGACGACGAGTGGATAGCCCACCAGACCAATGGTAAACAGCACCGTCCACAAAATATAACTTTGCAATTTGCCATTTTCAGTCGCACGGCGGAAACGTCTTGAATTCAGTAACAGATTTTTCAGGAACAGATCAAACAGTACACGGCCTTGCAGTTTGCCCAGTTTTGGATCCAGATCAATTTCCCGGATCGCACCGCCTTTGGCCAGTGCAAAATAGAAAATTGCACCGCCGAATATCGCGATGATACTCATCACCAAAGGCAGATTAATACCGTGCCAGAGGGCGAGGTGAGTTCCTTCAAAGGCGAAATTCTGGGTTGACGCTTGTGTGGTGCTATTTACAATCTTTTCGACCAGCAATCCTGGTAACAGACCAACTGCAATACACAGAAAAGCCAGTAAGATAGCCGGTGCACGCATACCAAATGGCGGCTCATGCGCATCTTTATTTGGGACTTGCTGGCCTAAGGGGCCATCAAAAAACACGCCATGTACCAGGCGAATCGAATAGGCGACAGCGAAAATCCCGGCCAGTGTTCCTGCAATAGCAGCACCGACCATGACTGGGCCACTTAAGTTTGCGACCAGTTCGGTAAAGAACATTTCCTTGGACAAGAAACCATTGGTTAATGGAATACCAGCCATGGAGGCGGCGGTGATCATAGTCAGTGTTGCGGTAAAAGGCAGCATTTGCCAAAGACCAGACAATTTTCGCAGATCACGAGTACCGGATTCATGGTCAATAATCCCGGCAATCATGAACAAGGCAGCTTTAAAGGTTGCATGGTTAATGATATGGAAAATTGCTGCTGCGACGGCTAGTGGTGAGCCAATACCCAGCAGACACATGATCAGGCCCAAGTGGCTAATAGTTGAATAGGCCAACAGACCTTTCAGATCTTCTTTAAAGATGGCAAAGAACGCTGCCACACACAGGGTAAATAACCCGATAAAAGTAACAATATTATGGAACAGTGCCGCGCCTGCAAAAATCGGCAATAAACGTGCGACTAAAAACAGGCCCGCTTTGACCATGGTGGCAGAGTGCAGATAGGCAGACACCGGCGTCGGTGCTGCCATGGCATTTGGTAACCAGAAGTGAAACGGGAACTGCGCACTTTTGGTAAAAGCACCGAGTAAAATTAATAATAATGTCGGTACAAATAGGGCATGCGCCTGAATCTGTTCGCCCATCATCAGAATCTGGTCAATCTGATAGGTACCCGTCATCTGTCCGAGCAGAATAAATCCACCCAGCATAGATAAGCCGCCCATCCCGGTAATGGTTAGAGCCATGCGTGAGCCGCGTTGGGCCGCTTCGTAATTGCTCCAGTAACCAACCAGCAGAAAGGAAGAAATACTGGTGAGTTCCCAAAAGATCAGGAGAATCAGAAGATTATTAGACAATGAAATGCCGAGCATCGCTGCCATAAACAGCATCAGCAGGAAATACAGTTTACTCAGGGAGTTTTTAGGGCTGAGATAGTAATAGGCATAGATATAAATCAGGGTACCAATCCCACTAATCAGCAGAGCAAACAGCATGCCCAAAGCATCCAGCCGGAAACTGAAATCGATTCCAAGCTGGGGTAGCCAGGACCAGGTCTGGGTAATTACCGTTCCATTAAATACAGCAGGCGCCTGACTCAACAGTAATAAGAAACTGCTGAGGCTGACGGCAATTGCTCCTAAAGCCGTTACCCCGCGTGAAAATTGCTTCAGCCACGAGACAAGGGTTGTGCCTAATACTAACGGTAACAATATAATAATTGGCAGCACACTCGTATCCATTGTCGTGATATAGGTTAAGGTCAACCTAGGGTGAATCTTTATCTTTCAAGGATTACAGGACCGCAAAGAGCGACCCAAAACTTCTCGATCTTGAAAGCCAGAATGATATTCAAACAGAATAAAACAGTTGTATTGCGCAACTTATAAACGATAGCAAATTCCGATTTTACAACGAAAATTGCAAGTAAAACCGATCATATTACAGGATAACCACAACATCAATGTTTTTATGTAGAACTTGTAGATTATACGTAAGCTTGGTTTTGATATGGGGTGCATGCTTGAACATCTCGTACAAATTTGACCGAAAATAAAGATCAAAATCCCTGCATTTATTGATAAAAATTTATAACTTCTTGATCAGAAATGCAGAAAATCAAAACCTATTCTTGCATCCTGATTTTAGTTTTTAAATTGCATTATCGTTTCAGCGCTATTTAAGAAGATTGAGGCAGGCTTTGTGAATTATCCTGACTCAACAGTTGTAAAAGTTCTTGCTGCTGTTCTGTGCTTAGCTGTTCCTGAATCAGTTGCAAAACAGACTGAGCCGTCAGGTTGACTATTTCTGGTTCCTGAAGTGCATCTTCAACTTTTTCTATCTCTGAATGATTCTGGCTCATCTCAAGCGGCAACTCTGCATAAAAATGATCATACTGAACCTGCATTGGATTTAGATGGATGGGATGCAACTGTTTATTTTCCAGTTTTAGACACTGAAAATCCTGAGCCTGCTCCAGCAATTCCGGCCGGTTTCCAGTCACAATAATCTGCAAGTTAGGAAACGCCTGATGCAGACGCGGTAAAATGACGGCGGCCATGTCCTGATCCAGTTGATGATCAATTTCATCAATCAGTAAAATGCCAGTACCTTCCTGACAGGGAAATAAGCTGTGCGGATTAAGCAGACAAAGGCGCCGTACAACATCTCCCACCAGTGCAATCCAGTTCCGGATACTGCTCGACAACTGCTGAAAGCTAAAGGTGTGATCCTGATAACGCACCATCAATTGCAGCTTGGGCTGGTAGTCCAGATAAATCTGGCTAAGTTCTGGTAGTACAATGGATAAAGCTTCACGCAAGGCAGTCAGGCTCGGTGTATGCATATGTGCTTTAGCTTTTTCAATTTGCTGGACCAGCTGATCTGCCTGTATATCATCCGATTGCTGTAGCGCCTGATCTAGAATCTGGTCAATGATCTTGGCACTTTGTGCATTTTCGATATCACTGATTTCACGAAACCATTCAAAGAAACGTGCAAAAGTCGTAAAAGGGATAGCAGTAATTTCATAGGCATGCGCAGTCTGAAAAATGGCCTGATTATTTTTGCTGAGTAAATTGATTTCATTGACGAAGCGTTCAGCCGGATAATAGGCGACCATAGGCAGACCGAGCAAAGGGTCATGTTGTCTTGCCTTTTGATAGAGATTCACCATGGCATCGAGTTGCTGGGTTTCCGCTTTGGCAAAGCCAATGCCCTGACTATTTAAGGTTTTATATAACTGCCAGGAACAGGATTGGGTAGGGGCTGCTTCTCCCTGTGCTGATTCAGGCAATGATCCCAAATCATCAGGAAAACGCACCTGGATATCAATTTTGGATTGCAGGCGGTTTTGCAGGATATCCTGATCCAACATGCTTAAACCTGCGGTACGCAAGTCACGAAAACGTGCAGAAAACCAGGTCAAAGCCTGATAACTCAAGCGCAGCAAGGTGGTTTTACCGGAACCCTGATCACCCAGAATTAAAGTCACAGGTGTTTTTTGCAGATCAAAATCGAGCTGAATATTAGAAAAGTGCAGAGCATGTTTGAGTTGTATTTTTTCGATGTGCATGGATCACCTGTGCCGTGATTTTTACATCTATGTTTTACCTTAGCCAACGGCTTGGCGCAGTGACTGTGGCATCCTGATTTTCAGTTGTTGAATGAGGTCATAAATGTGATGAATATTTAAGCTTACTTTAGCACGAGTACAGGCCACGTAAAGCAGACGTAACTCTTCGTCACTAATTTTATGGTCTTTCTCATTCAGCTTGAACTGATAGTCATCTTCAATATGCACACGATCCCATTCCAGACCTTTGGCCTTATGCGCGGTAGAGATGATGTAGTCCGCTTGTCCGATTGGGGTGATTTTGGCGAGGGCAGTTTTCAGGGGATCAGTGCCATGTTCATCGACCAGTTTGACTAAAGGCTTGATATCACTACCTTCATTGGTCTCACAGTATTCGTGCACATCATGCCAGGAATTAAACCAGGCCAGTTCAGGTACATCAACCACACGTTTGCCCTGTTTCAGTATGGCAGCCGCATCAACAAAACGGTTTAATTTAACATGATCCGCTTGCAGACTCACTTTATCGCCACGTACTAAACCGGCAAGTAATAGTTCCATAGCACGCGCATTGGTCCGGCATAGAATCGCATCGCGTAATTTAGTGTGCGGTTTATTGACGACTTTGGAGTTTAAGTGCGGATTACCGAGTAGGGGCACGGTTTCATTCAATGCTCCCAAAATCGCATTGGCATTTAACGCAATTTCAGGCCCGAAACGGAATGAAGTGGTCAGACGAGATTCGGGTAGCGGCAGCTGCTGCATGGCATTCACTGCGCCACGCCAGGCATAAATCTGCTGATGCGCATCGCCGACATAGATGACCTGAGTGCTACGCTGTTTCAGCAAAATTCCCAGCATCAGTGGGTCGGCATCCTGTGCTTCATCAAACAGCACATAGTCGGCAGGAATATTGGGCTCAGACAATGCCCAAAGTTTCAGGTAAATATCATGCCCAATCCCGGCCTGATGATTGGGATCAATTGACTCTAACCAACGCCGTTCAACTGCTGGATAAAGTTTCTTTTGCAATGCTTCAATATCATCTGGGTGTAGCCAGCTCGGTGCCTGAATATGTCGCGGGGCGGGATATTGCGAACTGGTCGAGCAGAAATAGCCGACTGCGTTCGCAACCAGACTGGCCAGACGCGAAGGCATCAGTACATATTTTTCATAACGTCCGCCCATCATCCGGCGCAAGGTCATGGGCTCAAGACGATATTCCTTGGCAATAAAGCTTGGACTTAAACGCGGTAGGCGTAGCTTATCCGTGACTCCACGTGGAACACTGCGAAAAGCCAGGGAGTGAAACGTTCGGCAGTCCACACCCCGATGAAACTTGTTTTGTGCTTCTGAGGCAATGGATTTATTAAATGCCAGATACATACCGCGCCGTTCCGGCATGGCATCACTGATCATTTGCAGGGTCGTAGTTTTACCTGTGCCCGCATAGGCAATGACTTTAAAAGATTTTCCCAGACGTGCGTTATCAATGGCAGTGGCCTGCTCATAGGTCGCTTTGGGTTTTTGCAGATCAGACACAGGTAGATTCATTCACGACTTAATGTTGACGATTGGCTTTTTCAACCAGACCGGATAGACCCTGACGGCGTGCCAGTTCATTCAGGACCAGTTGTGGATCCAGGTCGAAGTAACCGAGCATCACAATGGTATGGAACCACAGATCAGCCACTTCATAGATCAGGTCATTCTTGTTGTCTTCAGAGGCTTCAGTTTTGAAATCTTTAGCCGCGATCACGGTTTCAAAGCTTTCTTCACCGACTTTTTCCAGAATCTTATTTAAACCTTTATGGTACAGCTTGGCCACATAAGAGGATTCCGGATCGGCTTTCTTACGCTCTGCCATCATCTCGCCCAAGTATGACAATACTTCAACCTGTTCAGACTGAGCGGTTGAGGCATTCATGGCAAGCGTATGCGGATTTGTTGATTTTTCACCATAAATTGCTGCTGGATCTTTAATTTGTGCATCCACAATTTCCCAGCCATTTGGTGTCAGTTTACGGTAGAAACATGATTCACGACCAGTATGGCAGGCAATACCACCATGCTGTTCAATCTGTAAAATAATCACGTCAGCATCACAGTCCAGACGGATTTCATGTACAGTCTGGAAATGACCAGATTCTTCACCCTTATGCCATAACTTGTTACGTGAACGGGAGAAATATACCGCCTGATTTTTTTCAGCAGTTAAAGCCAGCGCTTCACGGTTCATCCAGGCGACCATCAATACACGACCAGTTTGATGGTGCTGGGCAATGGCAGGGATCAGACCTTGTTCGTTAAATTTTACTTCATCGAGCCATTGCACGTTGTTCATAAGGGTTTCCATTAATTGAATCAGAATATAAAAAGATGGATAGGAAATATCCGTCCATAGTGTACGTGATCTCGACGCATTTGCGGCAAAAATCTGTGCCTGAAAAGACAGGATGTGTCGTTAGGCGCATTCAGATTATAAACCTGAGCGACTGAATCTCTAAAGTGCAGAAATAAAATAGCCGCCCTTAGGCGGCCAGAATATTCTTGAAGAAATTACCAGTGCTCGCCCGGGAAGATCCGCGCATAGGCCTTTTGTACCCAGTTCAGTTTTTGCGGCTGACCCACTGATGCTGAAGAGCTTGGGAACAGGTTATAACCGATCGACATCAGGACATTGTTAATGTCTGGTGCAATCGCATAGGTAATCGAAGCCAGACGTCCCAAATTGGTCGCCACTTTCTTCGGACGTTTCACAATCGCATAAGCAATCAGTTCGGCTGCCTGTTCCGGAGACAGGGTAGGCACATATTTATAGATCTTGGTCGGTGCAATCATTGGCGTACGAACCAAAGGCATATAAATCGAAGTGATCGCAATTTTATGTGAATGGACTTCTGCAGACAGACAGCGGCTGAAAGCATCCAGTGCGGCTTTAGATGCGACATAAGCCGAGAAGCGGGTAGCATTCGCCAATACACCAATCGAGCTGATATTGATGATATGACCTGCACGGCGAATCATCATTTGCGGCAGGATATTCATCACCAGACGTACAGCACCAAAATAATTTAGCTGCATGGTACGTTCAAAATCATGAAAACGATCTACTGATTCATGCACCGCACGGCGAATCGAGCGGCCCGCATTGTTAATCAGGATGTCGATATGATCGACTGAAGCAATAATCTGTTTGGACACTTCATCAATGGATTCCATGTTGTTGAGATCACATGGAAATACTGAAGCTTTACCGCCCTTGGATTCAATTTCTTTTTTTACTTGTTCTAGGGTGTCTTTGGTACGCGCGACCAGTAAAACATGTGCGCCAGCATCTGCCAGCTGATGTGCCGTCGTTAAACCTATACCACTGGATGCGCCTGTAATAAGGACAGTTTTACCTGCAATACGTTTTTCCAATTGTTTCTGTAGTCTAGTTTTCACGTTTGTTATCCCTAATTTGAAGACTGCGTTCAAATTATTTTTATTAAAAAATCAAAGATGGCTCTAACAGAGATAAGAGCGAAGATGAGTACTAATATGATAACTAATTATTTAAGAAAATCTATACATTAAACTATTGAAAATAAAATAAAAATTAGAGTAATTGCTCTATTTGTGTTCGCCGTTTCAATTGATTTTTATCATGAAAATAAATCACAAAGCAAGTGATTGTATTCAAAAAATAAATAAAAAAACTCCAGCATTTTTGCTGGAGTTTTTTGCTTTAAAATGGCGCTTAAACTGCTGCGAGAGACTGTTCCAGATCCGCAATCAGGTCATCAATGTGTTCAATCCCGATCGATAAACGTACCATATCTTCACTTACACCAGCCGATTTGAGCTCTTCAGGATTAAGCTGGCGGTGGGTGGTGGTTGCCGGGTGGCAGGCCAGACTCTTGGCATCCCCAATATTGACCAGACGAGTGAATAATTGCAGGGCATCGATAAAACGGGCACCGCCTTCACGACCACCTTCTACACCAAAAGTCAGAATGGCAGACGGTTTACCTTTCACATATTTTTGTGCCAAAGCATGCTGCGGGTGATCTTTCAGACCGGCATAATTGACCCATTTTACTTTTGGATGTTGTTGCAAATATTCTGCAACCTTCAGCGCATTTTCGGTATGACGTTCCATACGCAGGCTCAAAGTTTCCAAGCCTTGCAGAATTAAAAATACATTTTGCGGGCTGATCGCTGCCCCGGTATTACGCAGAGGTACGACACGAGCACGCGCGATATACGCCGCTTCACCTAAAGCTTCAACATAATTAACACCGTGATAACTCGGATCAGGTGTATTCAGAGCAGGGAAACGCTCGGCATGTTGACCCCATGGGAATTTACCGCTATCCACGATAATGCCGCCAATCGAATTCCCATGACCACCAATATATTTGGTCAGTGAATGCACCACGATGTCGGCACCGAAATCAAAAGATTTCTGTAGGACTGGTGTCGCTACAGTATTGTCGACGATGACTGGTACGCCATATTCATGGGCAATTTTGGAAATCGCTTCGAGGTCAATAATATTACCCAGCGGGTTACCAATTGATTCCACAAAAACCAGTTTGGTCTTGTCATCAATTAGGCCACGTAATGCTTCCGGGTCTTGATAATCAAAGAAGCGAACTTCGATCCCTTGTTTAGGCAGCGTATGCGCAAACAGGTTATAGGTGCCACCATATAAAGTGGACACCGAAGCAATATTGTCACCCGCTTCAGCAATGGTCTGAATCGCATAGGTAATCGCAGCCATACCCGAAGCCAATGCCAGCGCACCAATCCCGCCTTCCAGAGCTGCAATACGTTGTTCTAGCACCGCTGTGGTAGGGTTCATAATGCGGGTATAAATATTGCCCTGAACTTTCAGGTCAAACAGATCGGCACCGTGCTGAGTATTGTCAAAGGCATATGAGGTGGTTTGATAAATTGGCACTGCCACAGCTTTAGTAGTAGGTTCCGGGCTATAGCCTGCGTGAATCGCTAAAGTTTCTGCTTTATGAGTCATGATCGTTGGTCTTCTTGTGTTTTTAGCTGTAATGAAACTGCTCAAATATTAGCACTTGAAATATGAAGAAAAGTGCATATTTATTCAAATGAATATCTTAATTAACGATATAGCATCAATAAAATAATGCAAGTTTAGGTGTCAGAAATGCTGTTTGAAAAATAAACAGGATTAAACTTGTAACAAGGCATTAACTTCACGTGAATGGCTTATGTTTTGAAGACTTTCTGCGTATAATAGCCGATTATTTTTTCGCTCATGATTGAGCAGGGGGAGTTTGTTTCTTCCCCCATTTGGTTTTTCAATTGAGGAGTCCTACGTGGCCCAATATATTTATACGATGAACCGAGTGTCCAAGATGGTTCCGCCAAAGCGCGAAATCCTCAAGGATATCTCCTTATCATTTTTCCCAGGCGCAAAAATTGGTGTGCTTGGTCTGAACGGTGCAGGTAAATCTACTTTGCTTCGTATTATGGCGGGCGTAGATAAAGATTTCTCTGGTGAAGCACGTGCGCAACCGGGTATCAAAATTGGTTACCTCGAGCAAGAACCACCACTTGATCCAACCAAAGACGTTCGTGGCAACGTTGAAGACGGCGTACGTGAAGCACTTGATGCATTAGAGCGCCTTGATCAGGTATTTGCAGACTATGCAGATCCAGATGCAGACTTCGATGCACTAGCAAAAGAGCAGGAAAAACTGGAAGCAATTATCCAGACTTGGGATGCGCATAACCTGAATAACCAGCTGGAACAGGCTGCAGCAGCATTAAATCTGCCTGCATGGGATGCAGATGTAACCATGCTTTCAGGTGGTGAACGCCGTCGTGTTGCATTGTGCCGTTTGCTGCTGTCTAAACCAGACATGTTGCTTCTTGACGAACCAACCAACCACTTGGATGCAGAATCTGTATCTTGGCTGGAACGCTTCCTGAAAGACTTCCCGGGCACTATCGTGGCGATTACGCACGACCGTTACTTCCTGGATAACGTGGCCGAGTGGATTCTGGAGCTTGACCGTGGACATGGTATTCCTTACCAAGGTAACTATTCTTCTTGGCTGGAACAGAAAAATGCGCGTTTAGAACAAGAGAACAAGCAGGAAGAATCTTTTGCTAAAGCATTGAAAAAAGAACTTGAATGGGTTCGTTCAAATGCGAAAGGCCAGCAGAAGAAAAACAAAGCACGTATGGAGCGTTTCGAAGAGCTTAACTCTCGTGAATTCCAGCAACGTAACGAAACATCTGAAATCTATATTCCACCTGGTCCGCGTCTGGGCAACAAGGTGGTTGAAGTTGAAGGGATTAGCAAATCGTTTGGTGACAAACTGCTGTATAAAGACTTGTCTTTCACAGTACCACCAACAGCGATTGTCGGTATCGTAGGTCCAAACGGTGCAGGTAAAACTACATTGTTCCGTATGATGACGGGCGAACAGCAACCCGATACTGGTACAGTGACTTTGGGTGATTCTGTAAAAGTTGCTTATGTGGGTCAGATTCGTGACACCCTGGATGACAATAAAACCGTTTGGGAAGAAGTGTCTGGCGGTCTGGATATCCTGAAAGTGGGCGATTACGAAATTGCATCTCGTGCTTATATTGGGCGCTTTAACTTTAAAGGCCAAGATCAGCAAAAACGTGTAGGTGAATTGTCAGGTGGTGAGCGTAACCGTTTACAACTTGCGAAAATCCTGCAACAAGGTGCGAACGTAATCCTGCTCGATGAACCATCAAACGACTTGGACGTAGAAACTTTACGTGCGTTAGAAGATGCAATTCTGGTCTTCCCGGGCTGTGTGATGGTGGTATCGCATGACCGTTGGTTCCTGGACCGTATTGCGACTCACATCTTGTCATTTGAAGATGAGACTCCAGAATTCTTCACCGGTAACTATACCGAGTTTGAAGAGTATCGCCGTAAGAAATATGGCGATGATCTGGCAGCGAAGCGTCAGAAATACCGAAAAATTGGTGCTTAATCAAAGCGCATAAAAAAACCAGCCTTTGGGCTGGTTTTTTATTTAATATTGGACACTCATTTGGCTATAAGTATTTGATAACAGCCGCGCAGCTTTTAAATGACCTTGCTGTTTAGCCTTATTCAGCCATTCTTCAGCATGAAAATAATTCTGATCTAAACCCAGACTACCTTTAAGAAAGTGTTTACCCAGTCTATATTGTGCTTCGGCGTGACCACGTGTTGCTGCACTTAAGTAATTCCAGAAAGCATTGCGTTGATAATTTTCTTGCTGCTCTAGCTGCGTAATTTGAAATTGTTCAGCTTGGCGTTGCTTTAAAATATGGCAAAGCTTTTCAAACTGTACAGCTTCCAGATAATAGGTGTCTGCTTCAGAAATATAATTTTCCATTTCTGAACCTGTTGGCTCATCATGAGAAAACAGAAAATGTATGACTTTTTTAAGTTTAAGCATTTTTATTCCTCACCTTTGCCATTATTAACAATTAATTAAACTATCCACTAAAGACTACAATATAAAGCGGTTTTATTTCGGTAATGAATTACATGCATTTAGTCTCATATTGATATTTTTGTGTATTTAATGAGCAAAAACAAGCAGTAGAAATAAAAAAACTTCATTTTAAAAGTGAAGCAAATTGGAAGAAATATGAATTTGTTGTTCTAGTCGACACTTTAATATTGGATGGTAGAAAATTTAGTTTTACTAATAAAAAAATCTTGCATAAGCATGCAAGATTTTTAGCTTTGAAAATGAGTGAACTATAGAAATCAGATTTCCCACTCATGATTGCATTCACGGCATTTCCATTTCTTTTGGCTTTGCATGAAAGCCTGCATAGAAATTTTAAAATCAGGCAAATCTTTATAGAACATGAAGCCTGCGATCAGACAGATAATAAACACGATCACAGTGGCGGTCTGTAAAGTCGTACCTGCACCATCTCCAAAAATCCACATCGCGATGCTAATGATGACCAGCAGCAATAATACAAACAGGGCAGGCACCAGCATGATCAGGCTTTTAGGCACGACAGGACGCGCCGCTGGTTGACCTGGCTGAGCCACAGGCATGATTTTTGGGCTTTGACATTTAGGGCAACGATATTGCATTACAACTCCAAAATTCTAAATTACTGATTATTTTATCGGAAGATACGCAAAAACCGAAATACCGCCAATATAAAACAGACAGACAATAAAAAACCCAAGTCACAATGCTTGGGTTTTTTATTAAGATGTTGCCATCTTGAATATGGCGTCCCTACGGGGATTCGAACCCCGGTTACCGCCGTGAAAGGGCGATGTCCTAGGCCTCTAGACGATAGGGACAAATGAGGCAAATACACAGGTAAAGCAAGACTTATTTGGTGGAGTCAAGGAGGATCGAACTCCTGACCTCTACAATGCCATTGTAGCGCTCTACCAACTGAGCTATGACCCCAGTCTGTGTGAGCGCTATATTATGGATATAACGCTCAGCCGTCAACTAAAAAATAAATTAAGCTTGATCAACTGCTTCATTTTTCGGCAGTTTCAGACTCTCATTTAGTTTTTCCCAAGCTTTTACTTCTTTCTTGCTAGGAGCACCGACCACTTCCAGCGCGTGGCGCAGACGGGCAAAAGTTAGATCCGGACCAATAGTGACCATGGTCTGCATGACTGGGGTAGAAGCGGTTGAACCGGCAATCGCAATAAAGAACGCTGGCATAAAGTCACGTAATTTAATGCCCATCTGATTCGCCAGATCCATCAACGTTTGGCTAACAGTGTCATTGTTCCAGGTGAACAGGCTTTCTAGACGCCAGATCGCAAATTGCAGGCTTTGACGCACTTGTTCTTCAGAAAGTTTTTTGCTTTCGAACTGTTCTTTAGTCAAAGTCGGGAAATGGTTGAAATAATGCGCTGACCAGTTCACTGCTTCAGACAGCAGATTGATCCGTGGTTGAATTGCAGCAGCGATTTCTTCCAGTTTGGCACGGTCTGCTTTCCAGGCCAGTAAGGTATCTAACAGTTCAGCAGGAGAGAGGGCTTTAATCCATTGACCATTCAACCAGTTGAGTTTTTCAACATCAAAGATTGGACCACCTAGAGAGACACGGTTAATATCAAAGTGTTCAATCATTTCAGCCAAAGTGAATTTTTCACGCTCATCTGGCATTGACCAGCCCATACGGCCCAGATAGTTCAGCAATGCTTCTGGCAATACGCCGATATCTTTGTAGTAGTTAATTGAGGTCGGGTTCTTACGTTTAGACAGTTTTGATTTGTCCGGGTTACGCAGTAGAGGCATGTGGCACAGGACTGGCATGTCCCAACCAAAGTATTTGTACAGCAACTGATGTTTCGGTGCAGATGGAATCCATTCTTCACCACGAATCACATGGGTAATTTGCATCAGGTGATCATCAACCACGTTTGCCAAATGGTAAGTTGGCAGACCATCCGTTTTTAGCAGAATTTGCATGTCAACTTGCGCCCATGGAATTTCTACTTCACCACGGAGCATGTCATTAAAGGTACATACCCCTTCAGTCGGCACTTTCATACGGATCACGTGCGGTTCACCAGCTGCCAGACGACGTGCCACTTCTTCTTTAGACAGTTTTAGACCGCGGCCATCGTAGCGTGGAGTTTCGCCACGAGCCTGCTGTTCAGCACGCATTTCATCCAGTTCTTGCGCTGTTGCAAAACAGTAGAAAGCATGACCTTTATCTACCAGTTCTTCTGCGTATTTTTTATAGATGCTCATTCGTTCTGACTGACGGTACGGTGCATGTGGACCACCGACATCTGGGCCTTCTGACCAGTTCAGGCCTAACCAGCGTAGGGAGTCCAGAATCATTTTTTCAGATTCAGGAGTAGAACGCAGCTGATCCGTATCTTCAATACGAAGAATGAATTCGCCACCGTGCTGTTTGGCAAAACACAGGTTGAACAGGGCAATATAGGCAGTTCCCACATGCGGGAAACCGGTAGGAGAAGGTGCAATACGAGTACGAACAGTCATAACCGGATCTAATCTTAAATATAAAATTGCAGCTATTATAACGAAAAAGCCACATCACTTAATGCTTTATTCAACATTGAATGATGCGGCTTTTCAGGATGAGCAAAATATAACGAATGTGGAGAACTAAAACTAAGTCTTATGAATTGCTCGGAGAAAAGATACTTTGCACAAAGCGGGTAAAGCGCAAGTTTTGAGCTGCAAAAAAGCTTTGAGTCGGATTTGATTTGAACGCAGTCAGCGCTTTAAGTTCATCCTCAGTATGAAAAGCATTTTTATCAGCTTTATGTTGCTGAATTGCTTTTTCAATTGGTGAGGTTTTCACTTCAATTGCACTTACAGAGGCTTTAGGTAGCTCTGTTTTCACAACTACGGCATGGCCAAGTTGAATCGAGAACAGCGTGATAAGACTTAGGATGCTGGCTGTAAATATTTTAAATTTCATATCCAAACTTCCTCCTTGGCTCTGGTTAATCTTGTTTTGTTAAAAATGTTGTTATAATACTGGCTACAATCTAATCACATTCAGATATGAAAAAGTAGAACCAAGTCACATTTTTTACAAAAAACTAATATTTCTCTGTGGAAAATTCCTAAATCTCAGGATTTCCACATTTAAGTTGCCTATTTGTAACAGATAACTGTGTAGAGATCGTGAAGAACTGTCTTATATTGTAGCAGGATATTAAATTTTTAGGGGAAAATGTATCCGAAATGAATTGTGAGCATATATATCAAAAATAGAATATGATTGGATAAAATATTATAAACACATGATTGTTAAGTAATTTTTTTGTTTATATAGTGCTGAGTAAATTAGCAATGAGTGCCCATCATGAAAAAGATAATAACTTCTACTATTTTAGTATTACTTGGCGGAAGTGCCATTCCTGGCTATGCTGCTAAAGACTTTCTCAATGTTTCCTATGATCCGACCCGTGAATTCTATCAGGAATATAACGAAGAGTTTGGCAAGTTCTGGAAACAGAAAACCGGGCAAGCGGTCAATTTCAAACAGTCGCATGGCGGTTCAGGCAAACAGGCACGCTCTGTGGTGGATGGTTTGCAGGCCGATGTAGTCACTTTGGCACTGGCCAATGACATCGAAGAAATTGTCAATGCAGGCTTAATTGAAAAGGGCTGGCAGAAAGAGTTCCCAAGTAATTCGGCTCCTTATACCTCTACGATTGTATTTCTGGTTCGTAAAGGCAATCCAAAACAGATTAAAGACTGGAATGACCTAACCAAACCAGGCGTTGAAATTATTACGCCAAACCCAAAAACTGGGGGTGCACCGCGCTGGATTTATTTGTCGGCTTGGGGTTATGCCTTGAAACAGCCGGGTGGTAATGATGCCAAAGCCAAAGAACTGGTGAAAAAACTCTATGCCAATGTCAAAGTACTGGATTCAGGTGCGCGTGGTTCCTTAACGACCTTTGCTGAACGCGGAATCGGCGATGTATTGCTCTCTTGGGAAAATGAAGCGTTATTGGCTACGCAAGGTCTGGGTAAAGATAAATATGAAATTGTTTATCCTTCAATTTCTATTCTGGCTGAGCCTTCAGTGGCGATTGTCGACAAGACCGTAGATAAAAACGGCAACCGCAATTTGGCTAAAGGTTATTTAAACTATTTATATTCACCAAAAGGGCAGGAGCTGGCAGCGAAATACTACTTCCGTCCACGTGATGCCAAAGCAGCAGCAAAATATGCGGCGCAATTCCCAAAAATCCAGACTTTTACTATTGATAAAGTCTTTGGCGGCTGGGCAAAAGCGCAGAAAACCCATTTTGTGAATGGAGCCATCTACGATCAAATCTCTGCGGAAAACCGTAAATAATTCTAATTACTGAACCATAAGTAGAAAGCGGATAATTTATTATCCGTTTTTTTTATATCTAAAGCATAAAATGCTATAAAAATAGAATAAGCCTTTAATCTAGATATTTTTATTATATAAAACATGAAATTAAAACAAAAAATAACTAAATATTACCCTGTATGCACTTTGTTTGCTCAATTGCGAAAAATAACTTTATTTCATATAGTTATATCTAATGAAGATAATCTCCCGATGCTCTTATGAAAACTCAATTAAAATCACTGGTTAGTGCTGCCTTATTGGCAACAGGTCTGACATTTACTGCAACTGCGAGCCAAGCCGCGGATCGTGAATTCCTGAACGTTTCTTATGATGCGACCCGTGAATTCTATGACGAATTCAACAAATCTTTTGGTGCCTACTGGAAAAAACGAACCGGTATTGATGTGAACTTTAAACAGTCTCACGGCGGTTCAGGTAAACAGGCCCGTTCTGTGGTCGACGGTTTAAAAGGTGATGTGGTTACTTTGGCATTGGCAAACGATATTGAAGAGATCGTAAGATCTGGTCAGATTCAGCCAGGCTGGCAAAAAGAGTTCCCGCATAATTCTGCACCTTATACTTCAACGATTGTCTTCATGGTGCGTAAGGGTAACCCTAAAGGAATTAAAGACTGGAAAGATCTGACTAAGCCGGGTGTAGAAATTATTACACCGAACCCGAAAACTGGTGGTTTGCCACGTTGGGTCTATCTGTCAGCTTGGGGTTATGCAGAGAAACAGCCAGGTGGTAGCAAAGCAAAAGCTCAAGAATTTGTCGGCAAGCTTTATAAAAACGTAAAAGTGATGGACTCTGCTGCACGTGCATCGATGACCACATTTGCTGAACGTAATATTGGTGATGTGTTGTTAACTTGGGAAAATGAAGCCCTAGTAACACAAAAAACTCTCGGTAAAAATAAGTTTGATATCGTTTATCCATCTTTGACCATTCTGACTGAACCCTCTGTAGCCATCGTAGATCGTACAGTGGATAAAAATGGCAATAAATGGTTAGCTAAAGGTTATATCAACTATCTTTACTCTCCACTTGGTCAGGACATGGCAGCACGACATTTCTACCGTCCACGTAATGAGAAAGTATTAGCCAAATATTCATCACAGTTCCCAAAAATTAAAACCTTTACCATTGATGAAGTATTCGGTGGCTGGGCCAATGCACAGAAAACTCACTTTGTGAATGGCGCAATCTTCGACCAGATCTATAACTCGAAGCGTTAATCTGTTGATTAGAAAATAAATTTAAAATATAAAAAAGCTTCCTCGATGGAGGCTTTTTTATCGGCTGTCGAAAAATAAAAACGGTTTTCTCTATAGAAATTAATATTTATCTACAAAAAGTCGTTTGGAGCTTTAGCTAAACAGAGTGATAATGTGCAGTTAAATTTTTCGCCCTATTGATTGAGTTTTTATGTCACATATTTCTGTATTACTTCACGAAACGATTGATGCCTTACTGGCTGGTCGCAATACGGGAATTTATGTGGATGGAACCTTTGGCCGCGGTGGGCATACACGTTTATTGCTTTCCAAATTGGATGAAAATGCACGCGTCTACGCCTTCGATAAAGACCCGCAAGCATTGGCTGTTGCCGCAGAACTGGAACAGGAAGATTCACGTTTTAAAATTATCCATGCCAGCTTCGCTGATTTAAAACAGGCACTGGCTGAGCAGGGGATTGAAAGCGTGGATGGTGTGATGGCTGACTTAGGGGTGTCTTCACCGCAGCTGGATCAGGCAGAACGTGGGTTCAGCTTTATGAAAGATGGTCCGCTGGATATGCGTATGGACAACTCGCAAGGCCCGACTGCAGCAGAATGGCTGGTGGATATTGAAGAGGAAGCACTGGCCAATGTGATTTTTCAATATGGGGAAGAGCGTTATAGTCGCCGTATAGCCAAAGCGATCAAGGCTGCCGGATATATTGATACCACAGCCAAACTGGCGGAAATTGTGAAAGTTGCCCATCCAAAATGGGAAAAAAATAAACATGCTGCCACCCGAACTTTCCAGGCAATTCGTATTGCTATTAATAAAGAATTAGAAGATATTGAAACTTTCCTCCCTCAGGCGGTTGAGATTTTAAAACCGGAGGGACGTTTGGCTGTGATCAGTTTCCATTCACTGGAAGACCGGTTGATTAAACAGTTTATTCAAAAAGAATCAACGCTTGAAGAAGATTCAGGCTGGGGAATGCCGCAACAACAAAAGGATACGCGACGTTTAAAGAAAATCGCCCGGGTCAAGGCAAGTGATGAGGAAGTTAAAGCCAATCCTCGTTCACGTAGCGCATGGCTGCGCGTGGCAGAACGTTTAGCTTAATAGGCACATCATGAAAACTGAAGTGGTTGATAAAAAAACAGAAAAGTTATGGCTGAAAAAAGTCATTATTTACCTCATATTGATATTGATGGTCTTTATCAGTGCGGTATTTGTCGTCTTCCAGGTCTTTGAATACCGTCAGGATAACCGAAAACTAAGTACCTATCTGCGTGAACGGGATGATTTGAATGCAGAGTGGGGACGTTTGCTGATTGAACAGCAGACCTTTGGTGCGACCGCGCAGATTGGTACCCGTGCAGTGACCCAGTTAAGGATGTATTCACCTCCGATTTCACAGAGTGTCGTGATTTCCTTACCACAACCTTCAGATGAGAAAAAATAAGGCTAGCGCTCGAACATGGTAGACAAGAGAAAGAAGCAACCGGTACGTAAAAAGCAGTCCGTCACCGAGAAAAATGCCTTAAATGTTTATATCAACCGTTTTTACATCATGTGGGCCGTGGTGCTGCTGTGTTTTGTGACACTGATCGGCCGAGCTTTCTATGTGCAGATTATCAATAAAGACTTTCTGCAAAATAAAGCCAATGCCAATATTTTACGAACCAATACCATCAAGGCCATGCGTGGCGTAATTTATGATCGTAATGGTATTCCGCTGGCGATCAGTACGCCGATTATGAAAATCGTGATTGATCCACGTGACTATTTTGATAATAAAAAACTCTATGATGAAACCATGCTGGCGCTACAGAAAGAGCCGAACAGCCGTAAACTGAAACGCCAGCTCCCAGATAAAAACCTGAATCTGAATGAGCTGGCTGATGCAGTGGGTATGGATCGTGCTGAATTGCGTAGAAAGATGGAAGAGCGCCCACGTTCACGTTATCTGATCCTGAAAAAAGAAGTGCCGCCACAACAGGCGGAACTGATCATGAAGCGTAATTTTCAGGGTGTGTATACCGAGAAAAACTATAAGCGCTATTATCCGCAGCCGCAGCCAAACTCCCAGATTATTGGTCTGACCAATAGTGAGGGAATTGGGATCGAAGGTCTGGAGATGCAGCTGAATACCCGTCTTGCCGGTCAGGATGGTGAACAGCAGATTATCCGTGACAAAAAAGGCAACCGCGTTAAAGAACCGGAAGTGATTAAAGAAGTTGAGCCAGGTGAAAACATTACCCTGAGTATCGACTCACGTTTACAGTACATTATGTATCGTGAACTGACTGCAGCAGGCGTCGCCAATAATGCCCGCTCCGCAACAGCGATTGCAGTCGACGTCAAAACCGGTGAAATTCTGGCAATGTCTTCTTGGCCCTCTTATAACCCGAATGACAAGAATGGCTTATTAAATAAAGACGCAATGCGTAATCGTGGCGCTGTCGATTCCTTCGAGCCGGGTTCAACCATGAAGCCGCTAACTGTGGCGATGGCTCTAGAGAGCGGGAAATATACGGCCAATTCGGTCATCAATACGAGTCCAGGTAGTATGCGGGTCGGAAACCACACTATTCGTGATACGCATAACTATGGTCAGTTGACGTTGGGTGGGATTATCCAGAAATCATCAAACGTCGGGGTAGCTAAATTAGCTCTGTCACTGCCGTATGAAACTTTACCGACTTTCTATAAACGTCTTGGTTTTGGTCAGCGTTCCGCAGTGAAATTTCCGGGTGAAAGTTCCGGTCTGATTCTGCCGCCAAGTAAATGGAATGTGTCTGAAGTAGCAACCATGGCCTATGGTTATGGTCTGAATGCGACTGTGCTGCAACTGGCTGATGCCTATGCCATGCTGGCGAACAAAGGTGTGAAAGTGCCTTTAAGCCTGTATAAATTAGAAGAACAGCCACAAGGCGAGCAGATGATTGATCCACAAATCGCAGAACAGGTTCTGCTGATGATGGAAACAGCAACTTTGCCTGGTGGTACAGCAACCCGTGCAACCGTACCTGGTTATCGTGTTGCAGGTAAAACGGGTACTGCGCATAAATTGCGTGCCGACCGTAAAGGCTATTCAACCAGTGAATACCGTGCCTTATTTGCCGGTGTAGCACCCGTGAGTGATCCGCGTATTGCCATGGTGGTGGTCGTGGAAAATCCACAAGGGTCTTATTATGGTGGCATGGTATCTGCACCTGTCTTTGCCCGTGTGATGCAGGAATCTTTACGCCTGCTGAATGTCCCGTTAGACAAACCTTTAGAATCTCCCAAAGTCCAGTAAATAGGTGATCAATGTCCATTACATTTCAAGATCTCTACGTCGTTCAAGAACCTGCTGAGTGGATGCGACAATCCTTTCAGGGTTTCGAACTGGACAGCCGCAAAGTTAAACTGGGGCAAATTTTTATTGCCCTGACTAGCTTGTCTCAACCTGAAAAAACCGCAGAATATGCCAAGAAAGCCCTGTCATTAGGCGCGTTAGCGGTGATTTCTGAGCAGGAGCTAGGTGTTACTCCAGCTTTGGTAGTACCCAATGTCCGTCACTTGATGGGCGATTGGCAGAAGCGCTATCTGCAAGCGACTCAGCCAGTCAAGGCTGCCCGTATTCTGGCTGTAACCGGTACCAATGGTAAAACCACGATTTCCCGTCTGGTTGCTGAGTTGCTGATGTTGCAAGCTAAAGCCTGTGCAGTTATGGGGACTACAGGGAATGGTATTTTACCGAATCTGGAAGCCTCTTCTCATACCACACTGGATGCCCTGCAATTGCAAAATGCCTTGCATGCCTATGCACAGGCTGGTGCGGAATTTGCTTCAATTGAAGCGAGTTCGCATGGCTTGGAGCAGGGCCGTTTGAATGGTTGTGCGATTGAAATTGCGGCTTATAGCAATTTAAGTCGTGATCATCTCGACTATCACGGTACGTTGGAAGCTTATGCAGAAGCAAAATCGCGTTTATTCAGCTTTGAATCTCTGAAATTTGCAGTCATCAATATTGACGACGCACACGCAGAGGTGATGCTGAATGCTGCAAAAGCCAATCCGAATCAGCCGAAAATTCTGACTTATTCTTTGTCACAATCAGCCGATTATCAGGTTCAGGATATCCAGTACAGTATTTCCGGTGCTGAATTCAAACTGATCACTGCACAAGATACATTTACTGTGCATAGTCCTTTGTTAGGTCATTTCAATATCGAAAATCTGGTTGCGAGCCTGGTTGTGGCAGAGCAAGCCGGTTTTGCATTAACCGATTTAATCGCAACTGTGCCCGAGCTGAAAGGTGCCCCAGGCCGTATGCAGGTCATTCGTGATGATGAACGTCTGTTTGTGGTGGATTATGCACATACTCCAGATGCCCTGACTCAGGTCTTGCTTACGCTGAAGCGTCATGTCAGCCAAAAACTCTGGGTTGCTTTTGGCTGTGGCGGTGATCGTGATCGTGGCAAACGTCCGCTGATGACTCAGGCGGCCCTCGAAGGTGCTGATATTGCAGTGCTGACTTCGGACAATCCGCGTACTGAAGATCCAAACCAGATTTTTGCTGACATGAAGCAGGGTATCGATTTTTCAGGCAAAACCTATCATGAAATTCATGACCGTCGTGAAGCAATCCGCTTTGTAGTCGACCAGGCGCAGCCAGGTGACATTGTGGTGATTGCCGGTAAGGGACACGAAAATTATCAGGAGATTGATGGGGTGCGACATTGGTTTGATGATGTGGTCGAGGTACAGGCCGCAATTGATGCCCAGCATCACAACCGTGATTTAGCATTTCCAGCGCATTAGGATTTTACATGCATACTTCAACAACAAGTACCGTGCCTTTAGAGCCATGGACAATTGAACAATTACAGCAAGCCACTCATGGTTATTGGCTGAATGATAAAAAACCTGAAGGCCAGATTAAGCGGATTTTAACTGATTCCCGTCATGCCGAAGCAGGTGATGCTTTTCTGGCATTGAAAGGTGAGCGTTTTGATGCGCATGACTTTATCGCACAAGTGGCTGAAAAGGGCTGTGGAATCGCGATTGTCAGCCAACCTGTTGATGCAGAGATTTGCCAGCTGGTGGTTGAAGACACTCGTCTGGCACTGGGTCATCTTGGCGCTTATCGTCGTCAGCAAAACTCACAGCTTAAAGTCATTGCTTTGACAGGCAGTAGCGGTAAAACCACGACCAAGGAAATGCTGGGCAGTATCTTGTCGCGTCTAGCTCCTACTTTGGTGACTCGAGGCAACCTGAATAATGATTTGGGTGTCCCAATGATGTTACTGGAACTGCGTGCTGAACATCAGTATGCGGTGATGGAGCTGGGTGCGAGCCATCAGGGTGAAATTGATTACACTTCCAATCTGGTACAGCCGCATGTGGCCGGTATCATTAATATTGGTACCGCACACTTGGGTGAGTTTGGTGGCCGTGATGGGATTTGTCGTGCCAAGTCTGAAATCTATTCGCATATTTCTGAAACTTCGATTGTGCCTGCAGCGGATGATTATGCCGAGAAGATCCGTACAGCCGTCAAAACCGAGAAAACTTTGAGTTTTGGTCAGGGCGGTGATGTCTACGCGACTGACGTAGAACTACATCCGCAATCTGCGACTTTCACGCTAAATACACCGCAAGGAAGTAAAATCGTAAATCTGCCATTTGCTGGTGAACACAATGTGCAAAATGCAACTGCGGCAGTGGCTTTCTCTTTAGCGATTGGTATTAGTTTGGATGATATCGTGGCTGGCCTTGAGCAGGCCGTTGGTGCTAAAGGTCGTTTGAACTTTATTCCGCACAAAGATTTTTTATTTATTGATGATACCTACAATGCCAATCCAAGTTCGATGCGTGCAGCGGCTGAAGTTTTAGCGCAGCAGCAGGGCATTCGGGTAATGGTGACCGGTGATATCGGTGAACTGGGTTCATCTGCCGCGATCGAGCATTATAAACTCGGTCGGGATCTGGTATCGGTCAAAGGCATTAATTTTGTGGTGGCTGTGGGGGAATTTGCTCCAGCTGCACAAGAAGGTGCACGTAGTACGCAATATGGTAAGAAAATGCAGGCTTTCCTGAATCAGGAGCAGGCTTTACCGTTTTTAATTGATTTGATTGAAACACATCATCCCCAGCCAATGTCTTTCCTGTTCAAGGGTTCACGTTTTACCCATATGGAAACATTAATGGCTGCATTGATGGAGAAACTCTAAATGCTGTTATGGCTATTTGATCATCTGGCGGGCTTTGATAGCACGTTTCAGGTGGTTCGTTATTTAACTTTACGTGCTTTGCTCAGCGTCTTGACCGCAATGACCATCGGTTTGGTTTTGGGTCCGATCATGATCCGCAAATTGCAGGCACTAAAATATGGTCAGGCAGTAAGTTCGTTTGCTCCTGAGAATCATGCCAAGAAAATGGGTACACCGACTATGGGTGGGGTATTAATCCTGCTCTCGATCGGGATATCCACCTTACTATGGGCAGACCTGACGAACCCTTATGTCTGGATTGTGCTCTCGGTGATGGTGATTTTTGGCGCCGTGGGCTGGGCAGATGACTGGATTAAAATCCGTTATAAAGACAATGCTGGTTTACCTGCACGCAAGAAATTCTTTTGGACGTCTGTAGGTTCAATCGGTGCTGGTATTGCACTGTATGTGATCGCACAGCAGCAACCGAATCCGGTAGTGACTGCCAATATGCTGGATGTGCTGATTCCATTCTTTAAGGATCACACCATTCCATTGTCTGTGATTCCGCTGGGAATCGGCTTCATTATTTTCACTTACTTCGTGATTAATGGTGCATCCAATGCCGTAAACCTGACTGATGGTCTGGATGGTCTGGCGATCATGCCAATTGTTCTGGTTGCAGCAGGTTTAGGGGTATTTGCTTATCTGGCAGGCGATGTACGTTTCGCTAACTACTTACATATTCCTTATGTGAAATATTCTTCCGAACTGGTAGTTATCTGTGCTGCGATGATTGGTGCCGGTCTGGCATTCCTCTGGTATAACGCTCACCCAGCTCAAGTGTTCATGGGTGATGTGGGGGCGTTATCTTTAGGTGCAATGCTGGGTACGATTGCCGTGATGGTGCGTCAGGAAATCGTGTTTGCGATTATGGCAGGTGTATTCCTGGTGGAAGCCATTTCTGTATTCTTGCAGATTGGTTCATTAAGAATGCGTAATAAACGGGTATTCTTGATGGCACCTTTGCATCACCATTATGAAAAGAAAGGTTGGCGTGAAACTCAAGTCGTCATCCGTTTCTGGATTATTACGATTATGCTGGTAGTTTTGGGTCTAATGACCTTAAAATTACGCTAAGAAATGCATTTGAAAAAGTCGGCGCATGCCGGCTTTTTTGTTTTGGAGAAATTAAAAAATGAACCTACTGATGTGTCCTGTTTGTCGTGAGCAGTTGCGCTTAAATGAACGTACATGGCGCTGTGACAATCAGCATAGCTATGATGTGGCCAAGCAGGGTTATGTGAACCTGCATGTGGTGCAGCATAAACATAGTAAAAATCCGGGCGATACGCCTGAATCTGTGCAGGCACGCCGTGCATTTCTGAGTGCAGGCCATTATGCGCCTTTGCAACAGGCTGTGGTCAAGAAAATCTGTGAGCTGCGGATTGAAAATCTGCTCGATATTGGTTGTGGCGAAGGCTATTACACCAATGCCATGCAGGCTGAAGTCATGCAATGTGTCGGCGTAGATATTGCCAAAAATGCAGTTCAGGTTGCAGCTAAACTGAATAAAGAAATTACTTGGGTGGTAGGAACAGGGGCGACCTTGCCGGTACTGGATCAATCCATTGATCTGTGTACCAGCTTATTTAGTCCGATTCCGAAACAGGAAATCTTACGGGTATTAAAGCCAAAATCTTATTTGATGGTAGTGACACCTGCACCACAACATTTGTATGCGATGCGGGAAGCCTTATTTGAGGAAGTGAAAGCGCATGAACCACATAAATTTGTCGAACAGTTGCAGGATGCATTTAATTTAGTGAGTGAACAGATGATTGATGCACCAATGAATTTGGCCCAAGCAGATTTAAAAAATCTGATTGCTATGACTCCGTATGCTTATAAAGCCAAACCTGAACGCCGTTTGTCACTTGAGCAGCAGAATCAATTCGATTTAATGGCTCAATTCCAGGTTTATGTATTTCAGAAGAAGTAAATCGGTTATTTAGAAATAAAAAATCCCTCAATAATGAGGGATTTTTTATTGGTTCAGATTATTCAATTTCTTCAATCAAGTTTTCCAAAGGATCCACCACCCGATTTGGTTGTAGTGGCTGGTCTCTTGGCGCCACTCTTTCATCATCCGGTATGCGGATTTCCTGATCAGGCAAATCTTCAAAATCATTGCTTTGTCGCTTAGATGCTACAACGGGGGCAGGGCGATACAGAGGCGTCGCTAAAGGTGGAGAAGACGGATCATGCTGTTCCTGCTCACCTTGCACTACCTTATTACGGTTAATTGGTGCTTTAGCATTACGATCCAGGCGAACCCAAGCTTCTGGTGTGCCTTTTAAGGCATTCCCCATAAAGTCGGTCCAAATTGGCAAGGCTGCTACGCCACCGTATTCACGTCGACCTAAACTCTTCGGCTGATCAAAACCGACCCATGCAACGGTGACCAGTTTGCCATTAAAACCTGCAAACCAGGCATCTTTGGCATCATTGGTGGTACCGGTTTTACCCCCAATATCGCTACGACCAATTCTTAAAGCAGCACGCCCCGTACCATGTTGAATCACATCACGCAGGATATTGGCCATATCATAAGCAGAGCTAGATTTTAGAATACGTTCTGCCTGACGGTAATTACTGTCTTCAGCCGAGATTTTTGGTGTCTCTGGTTTCTGTGCTAAGGTTTTGTTATTGATTTCAATTGCTTCATCATCAGGAGTGAGTGCGCCTGTTGGTTGAGGACTTTCTTCCTGAGCATTAATACACGAGATGCAGGCATATTCAGGCTTAGCCTCAAAAATAGTCTTGCCATAGGCATCTTCGATCCGCGTAATAAAATGTGGCTGAATCCGATAACCGCCATTGGCGAACGTAGCATAACCAGTAGCCATCTGGATTGGTAAAACCTGAGGCGTGCCTAGAGCAATGGTGTAGTTACGTGGAATCTGGTTATCCTGCAAGCCAAAATCCATAAATAACTGACGGGTACGTTCAATACCGACGGTTTGTAATAGACGAACTGAAACCGTGTTACGTGACAGATATAAAGCACGACGTAAAGGAATCATCCCTAAATAACGGCCATCCGAATTACGTGGACTCCATTTACCAATGGTAATAGGTGCATCATTCACCATGGTATGTGGAGTCATACCACGTTCTAAAGCCAGAGCATAAACAAAAGGCTTAATGGTTGAACCCGGTTGACGCCAGCCTTGAGTCGCGCGGTTAAATTTGGATTGATAAAAATTATAACCACCCACAATGGCTTCAATCGCACCATTATTCGGGTTCAATGCAATTAATTGGCCCTGTACCTGAGGTGTTTGTACCAGTGCCCAGGAACTTTTATTCTCGTTAGGTCTTAAACGAACAATATCTTTAACTTTGACAATCTGTGAGGTTCTGCTTGGTGCAGCACCTACACTATCTGCACTACGATAAGGACGGGCCCAGGACATGCCTGACCAAGGCACAGTTACGGTTGTACCATCCTGCATCAACGCTTCAAAGCTATTATTATTGACCTTGGTCACTTCAGCAGGATAAGTATTGGCATAGACACGGAAATTTTGCAGGGGCTGATCATGAGCTTCGGCACCTCGCCAGCCATGACGACGATCATAAGCTTCTAAACCGTCCTGTACCGCCTGTTCAGCATAAGCCTGACGTTCACTATGGATCGTCGTGTAGACTTTATAACCTGAATCTATGGCCTGTTCACCAAAATTTTCTACCAGTTCAGAGCGAACCATTTCACCGACGTAGGGAAATTTGTTACGCGTACTGCGGTCAGGCATATCCAGGTTAATCGGTTCAGCAATGGCTTCCTGATATTGGCTTTGATTCAGATACCCCAATTGCAGCATGCGACCTAAAATCCAGTTACGGCGTTCTAATGCACGTTTAGGGTTGGCCACCGGATTATAACGAGAAGGTGCTTTAGGTAGGCCAGCAATCATTGCCATTTGCGCAATCGAAAGCTCATCTAAACTTTTGTTGTAATAGATTTTCGCTGCTGCCGCGATGCCATAAGCGTTTTTCCCTAGGAAAATTTTATTGACATATAAAGTCAGAATTTCTTCTTTACTTAAATTCTGTTCTATTTTACGTGCCAGGAAAATTTCAGTCAGCTTACGCTTTAAAGTACGTTCGGGACTTAAATAGTAGTTTTTGGCGACCTGCATGGTAATGGTCGAACCGCCAGTCTGTACATCAGAGCCGGTAATAGTTTCACTGACTGCACGTCCTAAGCCTTTAAAGCTGATCCCGCTGTGTTCGAAGAAACTAGAATCTTCTGCAGCGAGGAAGGCGTGAATAAATTCTTTCGGAATCTGTTCATAATTCACAGGAACAGAAAGCTTGCCACCATACTCTGCAATGAGCTCATTATCTGAGCTAAAAACTTGTAAAGGCTTTAATAAAGGTGCCTTTTTAAGCGTAGACATTTCAGGCAAAGATGGGGCAATATAGAGATACATGCCATAGAAACCCATCGGAATTGAGATCAAAATAATGATAATGATCAAAAAAAATGGATGAACAAGGCCTGAACAAGATAGCTTTTTCATAACAAGTAAGTTTTAATAAGAGCTAATGGCAAACTAATTACCGGTCAGTATATCCTGTAGATATACATATTGTTAGATGAGTTATTGTATCTGTATAAAATTATAGGCCGGCACAGATTGGTGAGTTTGTTTTTATTGGGGATAAAAAAATAATAGGAATTGTATTGTGCGCAGGTTATATCGTAAGCCAAATAAGGGGTTAATAGGAGTCGATATTAGTTCGACTTCTGTTAAAGTTTTAGAGCTCTCTGTAAAGAACGGTCGGTACTGGGTAGAAAGTTATGCTTTAGTCCCATTACCAGAAAGTAGTGTCGTTGAAAAAAATATTTTAAATCCAGAAGCGGTGGGTGATGCGTTGGGGCGTGCGATTAATTTGGCCAATACCCAGTCCAGTCAGTCAGCCTTTGCGATTCCAACTTCTATGGTCATCACCAAGATCATCGAAATGGATGCCGATATGTCGGATGATGAACGTGAAATTCAGATTCGTGAAGATGCCGAACAATATATTCCTTTCCCACTTGATGAAGCCAGTCTGGACTTTGAAGTTCTGCCAGACCGTTTAACCAATCCGAACCGGGTCAATGTCCTGTTGGTAGCGACCCGAATCGAAAATGTTGAAGCGCGTTCTGAAGTACTGCAAATTGCCAACCTCAATCCAAAAATTGCAGATGTCGAAAGTTTTGCATTAGAAAATGCATTCAAGGTGTTTTCGGATACCTTACCGATGGGGGTAAATACTGTCGGGATCCTGGATATTGGTCATAGTATGACGACCTTATCCGTCATGCAAAATAACAAGATCATTTATACCCGTGAGCAGGTTTTTGGTGGCAAACAGCTGACTCAGGAAATCCAGAACCGTTATGGATTGTCTTTTGAGGAAGCAGGGCGTGCTAAAAAAACCCGTGCCTTACCGGATGATTATGACATCGAAGTGCTGGAACCTTTCCTGGATGCAGTCGTGCAGCAGGCAGCGCGTTCATTACAGTTCTTCTTCTCTTCATCTCAGTTTAACGAGATTGACCATATTTTATTGGCAGGGGGGAATGCCAATATTCCAGGTCTGGCAAAACTATTACAGCAAAAACTCGGCTACCGGGTCACGATTGCCAATCCATTCCTGCAAATGGGCTTTTCTCCTCAAATTGATATTAAAAAAATTGAAAATGACGCGTCCTCACTCATGGTTGCATGTGGTTTGGCATTGAGGAGTTTTGATTAATGGCAAAGATTAACTTACTCCCTTGGCGCGATGAGCTAAGAATTAAAAGAAATAATGAATTTGTAGCGATTTGCGCAGGGGCACTTTTTCTAGGATTGGCAGCAGCAGGTTCAACCTGGTTCTATTACGATCAAAAACTTCAGGATCAGGAACAGGCCAACCAGCTGGTGGTCAGTACTAACCAGAATCTGGATGTACAGCTGAAAGCATTGGATGGTTTACAAGACCAGCGTAATGCAATTGTTGAACGTATGAAGCTGATTCAGGGTTTACAGACTCAACGGCCGATTGCAGTTCACCTGATTGATGAAATTGTACGGGTCACACCAGGCAATATGTACATTACAAAATTCCAGCGTACCGGCGATAAATTCACCATTGAAGGTAAGGCAGAAAGTCCGAATACAGTGGCTGAATTGCTACGTAATCTGGAAGCTTCCACCTGGTATCGTAATGCATTTATGAATGCTTTTCTGGTTACTGAAGAGCCAAAAGATAAAGCGCCATCCTCAGTGATTCCTCGAGTAGAAGAATCTTATGGCAGCTTTACGGTCACGGTTGATCTGGATCAAATCGCTGAGCCAACACTTAAAGAAGGACAAACACCAGCCACAACTACAGCGGAGGCATCATCATGAGTAATGACGGATTCGATGAATTAAGCCAAGACGTAGTGGCTGTTCCTAGAAAAAAAATGACAGTTGAGAAATTCTTTCAACAATTCAATACACTAGATCCAAATAATTATGGTAGCTGGCCATTATCAGTCAAAATTACCTGCTGGATCTTTATTGTTATTCTGGTTTTTATGCTGGGGTATTTCGGGTTTATTCGCGGCAAGATAGAAGCAATTTCACAAGCCAGTGCTCAAGAACAAAACCTGTTAAATGAATTCCGGGAAAAGGAATCCAAGCTGCGTAATTTACAGCAGTATCAGATTCAGTTGCAGGAGATGGAAGCACGTTTTAATCAGCAATTGGAACAATTGCCGAAAGAAACTGAAATTCCAGGTCTGGTGGAAGATATTAACCTGAGTGGAGTGAACTCTGGACTGAAATTTAAGAATATTCGTCTTGAACCTGAAATCAAGCAGGAATTCTTTATTGAACAGCCAATCGCGATTGAAGCCACTGGGGATTATCATGCCTTTGGTTCTTTTGTGAGCAGTATTGCAGGGCTTTCGCGCATCGTTACACTGCATGACTTCATCATTACAGGAACTGAAAATAAAGAAAAGAAATCTGAAATTCCTGTCATTGATTATGTGGTAAAAGCAAAAACCTATCGGTATGTAGGTAATGCAGATGCTTCATCTACTCCGGCTACAACTGATATGCAGGGAGCTCAGTAATGAATATCATTAAAATTACTTCAGCTTTAACGCTCGGATTTTTATTGGTGGGCTGCGAATCAAGAATTGATGCAGTCAATCAGGAAATGGCCAATATTCGCAATCAACCGCCATTACCGATTGAGCCGGCACCAGATTTTATTCCGACAGAAATGTTTAATTATGCAGCTCATCAGCTGAAAAGTCCTTTTCTGCCGAGCTCTTTAGCGGCTGAATTGAAAATTATGGCAGGTAAGCGAGTTTATCCGAACTTGTCACGCCAATTACAGCCTTTAGAGAGTTATCCACTAGAGACCTTAAGCATGAAAGGCAGTATGCGGAATCAGGCGGGGCAGATTCTGGCTCTAATTCAAACGCCTGATGGGGAAATTGAACGGATACAACGTGGCAGCTATATGGGACTTAATCATGGTCGTGTAACGAGAATTACGCCGACACAGATTGACTTGATTGAGATTATTCCAGATGGCCGTGAGGGATATGTGGAACGACCACGAAGTCTGGTTTTGATTGGGCCAGCGCCATAAGTTTTAAGGAATAAAAATGAATAAGAGTATTAAAGAATTTATTTTTGGGGATGCTAATACAATGAATCATGTGTTTCGTCAGTTTTCTATGGGGGCTGTCGCGATTGCTGTGATGCAAGCAGCGAGTGCGCAAGTTTCAATGACCAATGTAGTGCCAATGCAAATTCCTGGACAGGGAACTGAAATCCGGGTGATGTTTAACGGTCTGCCACCTCAGCCTCAAGCTTATCAGCTTGAATCTCCATCACGCCTGATTCTGGATTTTAATGAGGCCCAACAAAATCTAAAACAGTCTAGTATTCCAGTCGCAACTGCTGAAGCCAGTTCAGTGGATGTTAGCTCAGATGCACAGCGTTCTCGACTGACGGTGAATCTCGCTAATGCAGGTGCATTTACGACGCGTGTGGAAGGCAATACCTTTATTTTAAAAATTAATTCTGCTACTCCAGTCGCTATTGCTCAGCCTGTACAACAACAGGTCGCTCAGGGGATTACTAATATTGGTTTCCAGCGGGGTGCGCAAGGTGAAGGACTGGTGGTAATTGATCTGGCAGGTCAGAACACACCAGTCGATGTACAGCAGCAGGGAACCAAAGTGATTGTGCGGACTCTGGGCTCCAAGATTCCGGCACATTTGACCCGTCGCTTAAATGTGAATGATTTTGCTACACCAGTTTCGAGTGTAGACGCAGTCAATCAGAATGGCTCAGGTGTAATTACCATTCAATCTGCGGAAAGCTATGAATATATGGCTTTTCAAACTGATAATAAGCTGACGATTAGTTTGAAGCGTCCAGAAGTTAAAGGGCCTTTACGTCCTAAATCAGTCGCTTATACAGGCAAGAAAATTTCCCTCGATTTCCAAGATATTGAAGTCCGTCGAGTTCTACAGTTATTAGCCGATTTTACCGATATCAATATGGTTGCTGCAGATAGCGTACAAGGTAATATTACCTTACGCCTCAAAGAAGTGCCTTGGGATCAGGCTTTAGATATTGTGTTAAAAACTAAAAATCTGGATAAACGCCGTAATGGTAATGTGATCTGGATTGCACCAGTGGCAGAACTAATTAAGGCCGAAGAAGAAGAAGCGAAAGCACTAGCACAGAGTGTTAAGCTTGCACCAATTCAAACTGAATATATGCAGCTCAGTTATGCAAAAGCAGCAGATATTGAAAAACTGATTACTCAAAATAAGAGTGCATCAGGATCAGGGAGCTCGAATAGCACAAGTAACGGTGATGATAGAGAAAGTTTACTAAGTTCACGTGGTTCTATCTCTATTGATGCTCGTACCAATACCATTATTGTGAATGATACCCAGCCTTTCATTGATAAAATTCGCAATATGGTGGATCTGCTGGATGTCCAAGTGAAGCAGGTCATGGTTGAGGCGCGTATCGTTCGTGCAACCACTGACTTTACCAAAGAAATGGGAGTGAAGTGGGGAATCCTATCTCAAGGGATTACCAATAATAATCACCTTCTTGTTGGTGGTAGTGATACGACTCTTTGGGATCTTAGGGAGCCTGAGTTTGATAGTGAGAGAGGGGGATGGAGTTATGAAATTCAAAGACCAGATAACCTGAATGTGGATTTAGGTGTCACTAGTCAAGGTGCAAGCCGTATTGCTTTTGGCTTAATTAGCCTTTCTGATTTTATGCTGGATCTTGAACTTTCTGCGCTACAGGCAGATGGTTATGGTGAAGTGATTTCTACGCCAAAAGTGCTCACTGCTGACAAACAAAAAGCAACCGTTGCCTCCGGTTCGCAAATTCCATATCAGTCTGCAGAAGGTGGTGGTGCTAATGCAGTGTCGACTACATCATTTATTGATGCAACTTTAAGTCTGGACGTTACACCAAGTATTACTCCAGATGGTAAGGTGCAGATGGAATTGAATATTACCAGTGACTCACCAGGAAACCCGACCCCAACTGGACAGTTAACCATTAATAAAAATCAGATTAACACTAATGTACTGGTTGATAATGGTGAAACAGTAGTACTTGGTGGTATTTTTGAGCAAGAAACTCGAAATGCACAAACTAAAGTTCCTTTCTTGGGCGATCTACCTTATTTAGGCCGTTTGTTCCGTAAAGATGTAAAAGCGGACAACAAACGTGAGTTACTGATTTTTGTTACACCTCGAATTGTTAATGACAGTGTTTCAAGAAATCATTAATATATTTTGAATTTAACAAAATGAATAGGTGACTCCTTGCCAAGCAAAGAGTTTGAAACCCTGCCAAATATCTATTTGGTAGGGCCGATGGGGGCCGGTAAAACAACAGTAGGACGACATTTAGCAGAACTGTTAGGACGAGAATTTCTGGACAGCGATCATGAAATTGAGCGGAAAACAGGGGCTACGATTCCCTGGATCTTCGAAAAAGAAGGTGAAAAGGGTTTTCGTCATCGTGAAACTGTTGTAATTGATGAGTTAACCTCACGTCCACAGCTGGTACTTGCGACTGGTGGTGGTGCAATTACTCAGGCTCCTAATCGGGATTATTTAAAGCAGCGAGGCATCGTTGTTTATCTTTACACTCCAGTTGAAATTCAGCTTCAGCGAACCTATCGCGACAAAAACCGTCCCTTGTTACAAGTTGAAAATCCTGAACAGAAACTTAGAGATCTGCTTGCAGTGCGGGATCCGTTGTACCGGGAAGTCGCACATTACATTATTGAGACCAATCAGGGAGCTGCACGAGATCTGGCGCAGCGTATTCTGAATCTCATCCTTCCGAAAAAATAAGTTCAGTTGAAAAAGTGGTCATTCCTTCATGAAAACCTTATATGTCGAACTCGGTGAACGTCGTTACCCTATTTTTATTGGCAGTAACTTGAATCCTCAGGAATTGCTTGAGCCCTATATTCATGGCAAGCAGGTGATGATTGTCAGTAATGATACGGTGGCACCACTCTATCTGGATCGCTATAAGGCTGCATTGGAAAATCTGGGTAAAACTGTGGCGACCTGTATTTTACCGGATGGCGAGAAATACAAAAATATTGAGCATCTAAACCTGATTTTTGATGCATTGCTTGAGGCGGGTTTTAACCGCGATTGTACAGTTCTGGCACTCGGTGGTGGTGTTATTGGAGATATGGCCGGCTTTGCTTCTGCCTGTTTCCAGCGTGGAGTATATTTTATTCAGGTGCCAACGACGTTACTCTCTCAAGTGGATTCCAGTGTGGGGGGTAAAACCGGCATTAATCATCCACTGGGTAAAAACATGATTGGTGCTTTCCAGCAGCCACAAGTGGTGCTGGCAGATATGTCACAGCTGTCAACTTTACCAGATCGTGAACTTTCTGCAGGTTTGGCTGAAGTGATTAAATATGCTTTGCTCGGAGATGAAGAGTTTCTGGTCTGGCTAGAAGCCAATATGGTAGGTCTTATTGCCCGTGATGAGCAATTGCTGGCCGAAGCGGTTTATCGTTCTTGTGCGCATAAAGCCCGTATTGTAGCCAATGATGAAAAAGAGCAGGGTGAGCGTGCTTTACTTAATCTCGGTCATACATTCGGTCATGCGATTGAGTCTTATCTGGGTTATGGTGAATGGCTGCACGGAGAAGCGGTAGCAACCGGTATGGTGATGGCAGCAGATTTATCCCATCGCATGGGCTGGATTTCATTAGAAGACCTTGAGCGTACAAAAAAAATCATTTCTCGTGCGCAATTACCTATTGTTTGTCCTAAAATCCCACTTGACGATTTCCTGGCTTACATGGCTCACGACAAGAAAGTTTTAAATGGGCAGCTTCGTCTTGTATTATTGCAGCAACTTGGAAAAGCGGTCATTACTCGAGACTTTGATGTCGAGTTGATGCAACAGGCGATTTTAGCTCATCAGGCATAGGTTTAAATTTTTATGACAGCATTACGTACCCCTTGGCAAAAGATTCAGCATTATTTCTGGCTGGTCTGTGGCGTATGCTGTCTATTTGCTGCCTTGGTTTTTTGGGCTATTACCGATACAGATGAAGTGGTAGAAGTAGAGAAGAAGCCGGAAACGGAAGTTGAATTACAGATTCAACCAGAAAAAGTGGCCTCAATGACCCATCTTGGTGCACTTTCTGATGAGGTTAAGCCTCTTGCTCTCAATACTCGGATTGTTGTCAATGTTAGTCATGAGCCTGAATTCCGCGGAACCAAATATATTGGTGAAGTAAAGAAACAGCATGCGATTGAGCTATTTCGTGTAGGTAATGAAGCCATTCTAAAAACCTTCCTGAAAAAGCAGCAGGATCGTAAGCCTTTTGTTTATTTAAGGCTTTCGGGTGAGAACCAGCCTGAACAATATGTATTGTTATATGGTCTGTATAAAACCGCAGCAGAAGCTCAACAGGCTTTATCAGTGCTCAATCTGAATCTGCCTAAATCCGTCCAGCCTAAAGTTGTGGCCATGCAACAATATGCCAGTCTAGTCAACAGTATGGGTTCGGAAGAACTGGCAAGTAATCAAAAACTTTATGAAATTCAGTTGAAAAATGTACCTTTACCGAAAGTCGATGAATCCGTACAGATAAGACCGAAAGCTCAACCTTCAGCACCTGTGGTCACCCCTAAAGAAAGCACCACGAGTACCACGATTGTTCGACGTGATCAGGAAGGTAATGTAGTAGATGTACAGAAATCTCAAAGTCATGTCGAAGGAAGTCCACGCTCATCAAATGGCAATTCTCGACCTCAAGAAAACGAGATTAGTGATCCATTTAACTAGGCCGGTCTAAAATAGCGCACGGACACTTTATCTTTATTATAAATGTGCGCTTTTGGTGCAAAAAATACGCACCATAAATAATCATAATTTTCCTTTTGTAGGCTAAATCTTTGTCATTTGTGTTGTTTTGATTTTTGCTCCTTAAGTTGGCATGAAATTTGCTTTATTGGTGCATGAATTGAATTAATCTCCCTGTTTTGGCGCGAAAATGATTCGATGAATAGGCGTAATTGTCATCTTTGTTGCTTATTTTTATCTTATCCATCAGCAAAATGAATGTTATTTTTCATGCATTCCGTCTGAAAAAGGATTATGTTGAAAAGATACTCAATGATATTTTGCTCTATAAAGCTGCTTAGCTTGCCGAGTAAATCAGACAGTCACGCACAGCAGAATTTAGATTGTTTAATAGCCTATCGGGCTTAGTGAAAAGAAGGGTACGCTATGCACATGCCATCGCCTAATAATGTAGCTCCCGCTCAAGGTTTATACCAACCGGATGAGTTTAAAGATAACTGTGGTTTCGGTTTGATCGCCCATATGCAGGGTGATGCCAGTCATGATCTGGTCAAGACCGCAATTCATAGTCTAAGTTGTATGACCCACCGTGGCGGTATTGCTGCTGATGGCAAGACCGGTGATGGTTGTGGTCTATTGCTGGCAATGCCTAAAGAATTCTTCCGTGAAGAGGCCAAACGCTTAAGTGACATTACCTTAAGTGAGATTTTTGCTGTGGGTACAGTATTCCTGAATCTGGATCCAGCATTAGCCGCACATGCAAAACAAGTCCTGACGAAAGAAATTGAAGAAGAAGGCTGTCGCGTTATCGCATGGCGTGTTGTACCGACGAATAATGATGCGCTCGGTGAGATTGCAATGCAGTCTCTACCAGCTTTTGAACAGGTCATCGTGAACTGCCCAATCGGTGTGACTGAAGTTGAATTCAACCGTAAATTGTTCCTTGCGCGTCGTCGTGCTGAACAGCAGTTAACCAGTGATCCCTACTTCTATGTGACGACCTTATGCTCAACTGTAATCAGCTATAAAGGTCTGATGATGCCAGCAGCGATTGCTGACTTCTATACTGACCTGGCTGATGAGCGTCTGGCATCACATATCGTGGTCTTCCACCAACGTTTCTCTACCAATACATTGCCACGCTGGCCACTAGCTCAGCCATTCCGTTACCTGGCGCACAATGGTGAGATCAATACCATTACGGCTAACCGTAACTGGGCAATGGCGCGTACGCCTAAATTTGAAAACCCGTTACTGCCAGGTCTGACTGAGCTGAGTCCAATCGTAAACCGTACTGGTTCAGATTCATCTAGTCTGGATAATATGCTGGAAATCCTCGTGGGTGGTGGTATGGATTTGTTCCGTGCGCTACGTATGCTGGTTCCACCTGCTTGGCAGAACGTTGAAACGCTTGATGCTGACTTACGTGCATTCTATGAGTTCAACTCTAAACATATGGAAGCATGGGATGGCCCTGCTGGTTTAGTTATCCAAGACGGTCGTCATGCGATCTGTATGCTGGATCGTAACGGCCTGCGTCCGGCACGTTGGGTCATCACTAAAAATGGCTACATCACACTGGCGTCAGAAATCGGTGTATGGGGTTATGAACCTGAAGATGTCATTTCTAAAGGACGTGTGGGTCCTGGCCAAATGCTGGTGATCGATACTTATACCGGTAAAGTACTAGATACTCAGGATGTGAATAATCACCTGAAACGTATGCGTCCGTACCGTGAATGGTTACGTGAAAATGCTGTACGTCTACAAGGTAGCCCTGAGCTGGAAGAATATCTATGTGAGCGAGGCTTGAAAGGTGACAACCTGAAAGCGGCACAGAAAATGTTCATGGTGACTTTCGAGGAACGTGACCAGTTACTGCGTCCAATCGCTGAAAGCGGTCAGGAAGCTGTGGGTTCTATGGGTGACGATACACCGATGGCGGTTCTGTCACGTCAGGTACGTCATGTATCAGACTATTTCCGTCAGCAGTTCGCTCAGGTAACAAATCCGCCAATCGATCCATTACGTGAATCGATTGTAATGTCACTAGAAACCTGTTTAGGTCGTGAACAAAACGTTTTCGAACAGGGTCCAGAACATGCAGACCGTCTGATTATTTCAAGTCCGGTCCTGTCTAATTCAAAAATGCATCAGATCCGTACGCTAGGCCGTACAGGTTATGAGATTGCAGATATTGATCTGAACTATGCTGAAACTGAAGGTCTGGAAGTTGCGATTGCTCGTATTTGCGAAGAATCAGCGCAAGCGATTCGTGACGGCAAAACTTTATTGGTACTTTCAGACAAGAAAATCCGTGAAGGTTTCTTGCCAGCCAATGCTGTGATGGTCACTGGTGCAGTACACCATCATCTAATCAATACTGGTCTGCGTACTGATGCGAATTTGATTGTTGAAACCGGTTTCGCCCGTGATCCACATCAATTTGCCGTTCTGCTTGGCTTTGGCGCGACAGCAATTTATCCATACCTGGCATATGACGTGATCAATGATCTGGTGGCTAAAGGTGAATTGCTGGGTGATCCGGTCTATGCGCAAAACAATTTCCGTAAGGGGATTGAAAAAGGCCTGCTGAAAGTCCTGTCTAAGATGGGTATTTCAACCGTTGCTTCTTACCGTGGCGGTCAGCTGTTTGAAGCAGTCGGTTTATCCAATGAAGTTGTGAATAAATGCTTCGTAGGTGTTCCGAGCCGTATCCAGGGTGCAACTTTTGCTGACCTTGAAAATGACCAGAAACAACTGGCAGATTTGGCATGGAAAAACCGTAAGCCAATCGATCAGGGTGGTATGCTGAAATTTGTCTTCGGCAAGGAATACCATGCATTTAACCCGGATGTGATTAATTCACTGCATAAAGCAGTACGTTCTGGTAATTATGCTGACTTTAAAGAATATGCAGAGCTGGTAAACAATCGTCCAATTGCAACCATCCGTGACTTATTCAAGCTGAAAACTGACAACTCAATTCCAGTGGATCAGGTTGAGTCTGTAGAAGATATCCTGCCTCGTTTTGACTCCGCGGGTATGTCTTTGGGTGCACTATCTCCTGAAGCACATGAAGCGATTGCGATTGCCATGAACACCATCGGTGGTCGTTCTAACTCTGGTGAGGGCGGTGAAGATCCAGCGCGTTATGGCACCATCCGTAACTCGAAAATCAAACAGATTGCATCCGGACGTTTTGGTGTAACTCCAGCGTACTTAACATCAGCAGAAGTACTGCAAATTAAGGTAGCTCAAGGTGCAAAACCAGGTGAAGGTGGTCAGTTGCCAGGTGGTAAAGTGAATGGCTTGATTGCCCGTTTACGTTATTCAGTTCCGGGCGTGACTCTGATTTCGCCACCACCCCACCATGATATCTATTCAATTGAAGATTTATCACAGTTGATCTTTGACTTGAAACAAGTTAATCCACAAGCGATGGTATCGGTGAAACTGGTATCTGAACCGGGTGTAGGTACGATTGCAGCAGGTGTTGCGAAAGCATATGCCGATTTTATTACCATTTCTGGTTATGATGGTGGTACAGCAGCATCTCCATTGTCTTCGATTCACCATGCGGGTTCGCCTTGGGAACTTGGTCTAAGTGAAGCGCATCAAGCACTTCGTGTAAACGACCTGCGTGGCAAAGTCCGTGTACAAACCGATGGTGGTTTAAAAACCGGTCTGGACGTTGTGAAAGCAGCAATTCTGGGTGCAGAAAGCTTTGGTTTTGGTTCAACGCCAATGATCGCATTGGGTTGTAAATACCTGCGTATCTGTCACTTGAATAACTGTGCGACCGGTGTTGCAACTCAGCAGGATCATCTGCGCCAAGAGCACTACATCGGCGAACCTCAAATGCTGATCAATTTCTTCACTTTCATTGCTGAAGAAACTCGCGAATGGTTGGCGGCACTTGGCGTATCTAGCCTGAAAGACCTGATTGGTCGTACCGACTTACTGGAAATCCTGCCAGGTGAAACTGACAAACATGCTCACCTTGACCTGAGCAAACTGCTAGAGTCACATCCAGCAGCAGAAGGTAAAGCACAGTACTGTGAAGTACAGGGTAATGAACCATTCGATAAAGGTATTCTGGCTGAGAAGATGGTAGAAGAAATTCTGCCAGCGATCGAAGCAGGTACAGGTGGTGAATACAGCTTTACCGTAGGTAACTGTGACCGTTCGATTGGTGCACGTCTGTCAGGTGAAATTGCCAAACGTTATGGCAACCTGAGTATGGAAGCACATCCGGTTAAAGTAAATCTGACTGGTACAGCGGGTCAGTCACTCGGTGTCTGGAATGCCGGTGGTCTGCATCTGAAACTGGAAGGTGATGCGAACGACTACGTGGGTAAAGGTATGGCAGGTGGCCGTATCTCGATCTTCCCGCCAAAAGGTTCTCCGTTCCAGACTCAAAATACTGCGATCATTGGTAATACCTGTCTGTATGGTGCGACTGGTGGTAAATTGTTTGCTGCAGGTACTGCAGGTGAGCGTTTTGCAGTTCGTAACTCAGGTGCCTTCGCCGTGATTGAGGGTGCAGGCGATCACTGCTGTGAATATATGACTGGCGGTATCGTGACTGTCCTGGGTAAAGTAGGCCATAACTTCGGTGCAGGTATGACCGGCGGTTTCGCTTATGTATTGGACCTGGACAATGATTTTGTAGATCATTACAACCATGAGTTGATTGAACTGAACCGTATCTCAACTGAAGCGATGGAAGAACATCAGACCTTCTTGCTTCGCATTTTAGATGAACATATTGCAGAAACAGGTAGTGCTTGGGCGTACAAGATCCGCCATGAGTTTGATTTCTATAGTCGTAAGTTCTGGCTGGTAAAACCAAAAGCAGCTAACTTGTTGACCTTGTTGAAAACCACTCAAGCTGATCCACAATAATTCCACTACTGCAGATATAGGCAGACCTAAGGTAATGCGAATAAAGCCTTGGGTCTACCCACGGAGAGAGAGATGGCAGAGCGCCTAAATAATGACTTTCAATTCCTGGATGTCGCACGCCAAGATCCAGAGAAAAAAGAGATTGACGTCCGCAAAGCAGAATTTGTGGAAATTTATAAACCTTTCACAACAGAAGTGGCTGCAAATCAGTCACATCGTTGTCTAGGGTGTGGTAACCCATACTGTGAATGGAAATGTCCGGTTCATAACTACATCCCAAACTGGTTGAAGTTACTGGCAGAAGGCCGTATTTTCCAGGCAGCAGAACTGTGTCACCAGACCAATACTTTGCCAGAAGTGTGTGGTCGTGTTTGTCCTCAAGACCGTCTATGTGAAGGTGCTTGTACCTTAAATGATGGTTTTGGTGCGGTAACAATTGGTAACGCTGAGAAATATATCAATGACACCGCTTTCGCTTTAGGCTGGCGTCCAGACATGTCTCATGTGAAATGGACTGATAAAAAAGTGGCTATCATTGGGGCAGGTCCTGCCGGTCTAGGTTGTGCTGATATTCTGGTACGTAATGGTGTTAAACCTGTTGTATTTGATAAACGTCCTGAAATTGGTGGTCTGCTGACTTTCGGTATTCCAGAATTCAAGATGGAAAAAGACGTGATGAAACGCCGTCGTGAAATCTTCACGGGTATGGGTGTTGAATTCCGTCTGAATACTGAAATTGGTACCGATGTTACTATCGACCAGTTACTCGCTGACTATGATGCTGTCTTTATGGGTATGGGAACATACACTTATATGAAAGGTGGCTTTGCTGGTGAAGATCTGGATGGTGTATATGATGCACTGGATTTCCTGATTGCTAACGTGAACCGTTGCCAGGGGTGGGAAAAAGATCCATCCGAATACATCAGCGTTGAAGGCAAAAAAGTGATTGTCTTGGGTGGTGGTGATACCGCGATGGACTGTAACCGTACTTCAATCCGTCAAGGTGCTGAGTCAGTGGTTTGTGCTTATCGTCGTGATGAAGCGAACATGCCGGGTTCACGTCGTGAAGTAAAAAATGCGCGTGAAGAAGGTGTGGAATTCCAGTTCAACCGTCAACCTGTCGAAATCGTGGGTGAAAATGGCAAAGTGACTGGCGTAAAAGTGGTAACGACTCAACTGGGTGAACCAGACAGCCGTGGCCGTCGTAGCCCGGAACCAATTCCAGGTTCAGAAGAAATTCTGCCTGCAGATGCGGTATTGCTGGCATTTGGTTTCCGTACCAGCCCAGCAGACTGGTTCACTGATGTAGAAATCAACCTGGATGGTTCTGGTCGCGTACTTGCAGCTGAACAGCAGCAATACAAATTCCAGACTTCGAATCCAAAAATTTTTGCTGGTGGTGATATGGTTCGCGGTTCTGATCTAGTTGTGACTGCGATCTGGGAAGGCCGTCAGGCTGCAGAAGGTATTCTGGATTACCTTGATGTTTAATCTAGGTTAATCATCTATTTAAAAAAACCCGCTACGGCGGGTTTTTTATTTTTCTTCATTTTACTAATTTATTCAGCTTAGTTCTAAGTAGTTATAATAAATATGGATTTAAACTTATCAATATATCCAATATTAATTCGTAGCTCTGAAGCAGAACAGAAGGAATAAAAACGATAAAAGTAAAAAATTATAAAAATTAACAAAAAATGAGAAAAATATGTTTAAAATCAAATTTATTAAATAAATATCAATAAAGAATTGAGGAGAAAAGATGATTCCTGTATTAAAAAAATCTTTCATTGCTCTGATGTTAGCCAGTACCCTGACGCTTACAGGTTGTGGCTATAATACCTTACAAGTTAAGGATGAGGCGGTGACTGCGGCATGGTCTGAAGTACAAAACCAGTATCAGCGTCGTGCTGACTTGGTGCCGAATCTGGTCAATGTCGTCAAAGGCTATGCCGCACATGAAGAGCAGGTATTGACTGAAGTGACTCAGGCACGTGCCAATGTTGCAGGTTTGAAAGTTGATCGTGAAGTGCTGGAAGATCCTGAACTGTTCCAGCGCTATCAGGAAGCTCAAGCACAAATGACCAGTGCCTTATCGCGTTTATTGGCCGTAACCGAGAATTATCCTGATCTAAAAGCCAATGAGCAGTTCCGCGATTTACAGGTACAACTTGAGGGTACTGAAAACCGTATTGCGGTAGCGCGTAACCGTTATATTACGACTGTACAAGATTTTAACTCTTATGCACGTCAGTTCCCGCAGGTGATGACGGCCAAAGTGATTGGAATGGATACCAAACCAAACTTTAGTGCAGAGCAGAGTGCGCAACAGGCACCTAAGGTTTCATTTGAATAAGCCTGATCTTGGGTAATCTGCTAATAAGGTGGCTGCAATGATGCATATAAGCGCTGTAAAACTTTGTACAGGTATATTTCTCAGCCTCATTATGAGCCTGATGAATCCTGCCTGGAGTGAAACAGCAACGGCAACTGATACAGAAGAAGTCATTGTTGCACGTGAAATTTTGCAGCCTAAGACGAATACTGCAGATCAAAATGCTGAACCTACAGCGACCGCACCGCAGCCACAAATTGCCAATGATATGGCAGAAGGTCAGGTTCAGCGCGACTTGCCCAGCATGAATGAGCCAGTCATTGATCAGGCAAATTTATTAACGGCAGCAGAAAAACAGCAACTTAGTCAACGAATCATTAATCTCTATGAGGCTGGTAAGGCTCAGATCGGCGTAGTGATTGTACCTACCACGGGTCAGGAAGATATTTTTGACTATTCCATGCGTGTGGCAGATCGCTGGCAACTGGGATCAAAAGAACATGATAATGGTCTGTTAATGACCATTGCAGTAAATGATCATCGTATCCAGATTTTAACTGGATATGGGTTAGAAGGCGTTCTGCCGGATATTGTGGCTGGACGAATTATTAATAACAAAATTACACCTTTGTTTAAGCAGGGGCAGTATGCGCAAGGGATAGATGCTGGGCTGGCAGAAATCGAGCGTATTCTAAATCTTGATCCTGAGATTGCAGCTCAAGCAGCGGCTGAGCTTAAAGAACGTCAGGAACAGGCTTATAAAGCACAGCAAGCGTCTCAAGCGACTTTTGGTTCGGTTATTTTTATTATCGTCGCTGGTGTCATTGGTTCCATGATCTTTGGCAGGAAGTTGAGTGCGGCCACTGCTGCAGTAGCGGGTACCGCAGCCGGGTTAGTCAATGGTATGGGATTGGTCGCTAGCCTATTAATTGGTGCTGGAGTTTTCTTTTTGCTCGTGACCTCAATTGCTCAGTTGATCCTGCATGCCTTTATGGCAGGTGGAGGCCGTGGCGGTGGTAGTGGGCGTGGTGGTTTTGGAGGCGGCGGCTTCGGTGGTGGCGGTGGCGGTTTTGGCGGAGGAGGAGCATCAGGCTCATGGTAACAACTACAGATACAACAGATATTGTCACGCAGCCTAAGCTGGAAGAACATGCTCAACCAAGTTTTAAGCGCTGGCTTAAGCACTTCTTTTATATGCCTGCAACCAAGCGGTTTTTCTCCAAGCAGGATCAGCATGCGATTGCATTAGCTGTAGAAGAAGCAGAGCATGGGCATGTAGGAGAAATTCAGGTGGTGATTGAAGGGTGTCTGCCTTCTCGTTCTGCTTATTACCAGGATACGCTTTGTCGAGCCCGACAACTTTTTGCTGAACTCGGGGTCTGGGATACAGAACATAATAGTGGCGTGCTTTTATATTTGAATCTCTGTGATCATAAGGTTGAAATTGTGATTGATCGGGGAATTAAACAGGCAACTACACAAGATGTATGGGATCAGATCTGTGAAAATATTATTCAGCAGCTGAAGCAACAGAAGTATAAAAATGGGGTGATTTTGGGTATTAAACAGATTGGAGAAATTTTAAATCAATACTATGATCGTAAAATAGATGATTTAGAGAATGAATTGGGAAATAAGCCCATCATTCTAGGGTGACTTTAGTCAAATAAATGACAATTTTTGTCAGTTATCTACACAAAATGAAACCTAAAAATAACAAATTGAAAAATATTTTTTTAAACTGCTGTTTTTTCTGTCAAAATTATTATAATAAAAGTTGGCACATTTAGTGCTAAATACAAAATAGGCTAAATTAGCTTTTGCTTAAGCTTATAAATAAACAAAAAAACATTTGTGGAGAATGTTATGAAAACTATGCAAAAGGGTTTTACCCTTATTGAATTAATGATTGTTGTAGCAATTATCGGTATTTTGGCTGCAATTGCGATTCCTCAATACCAAAACTACATCGCTAAATCACAAGTAAGTCGTGTAATGTCTGAAGTGGGGGCGGTAAAAACTGCAGTAGAAACTTGTTTGAATGATGGTATTGCAGAAGCTGACTGTGAATATGGTTGGACTGCTAGTAATATTCTTGGAGCAAAAGCGTTGCAAGGTACTGATGGTTTAGTTGCTACTTTTGGTGGAACTGATGCCAATACAACTTTGGTCGGAAAATTTGGTGGAAATGCTGCAGCTTCAATTGCTGGATCTACATTAACGTGGACTCGTTTCCCGGCAACAGGTACTTGGGTATGTTCTACAACTGTTGCGGCTAAATATCGTCCAGCAAGTTGTGCTGCTTCTACTGCAACAAACCCTAATGCCAACTAATAATTAAGAATAAAAAAGGCCTTATAAGGCCTTTTTTATTCTTCATAATATTATGAAATTACTATTAGTTTTAATTTTTACAAATTTTTTAATTTTTTTTGTCGTAAATTATTTATCTCTTCAGAGAGAGTTGATAAATATTGATTATTTTTTTTGTCTATTACTTATAGCTTTAAAGTTAAGAAAGTTAGCAATTATTTTATTTTCCATATTTTTTTTATCAGATTTAGTTTTAGTTTCTAGGCAAATTTTTCCATTTTTTAGAGTCGATGATATTTTATATATATTAAAATTTACTTTTATATCTTCTTTTTATTATAAAATAATATTATTTTCTATAATGATATATATTATTTTTATATCTTATTTTTTGTATAAATCGAAAAGAAATAATATACAAATTTATATAGTTTTTATTTTGATTATCGCCTTTTTGGTTCAAAATATTTTTAATGTAGTTTATGAAAAAAATAAATCTTGGTTAACAAGTCAGGTTACAAATTTTATTGAAATACAGACTCATGGCTTTAGTCAAAATTTGCGTATGAAAGCACAGGAAATGCAAAATTTACCTTATAGTCCCGCATCACAACACTTATTTAGTGCATTAAATAATCAAAATAAATTGAATCATGATGTATTATTTATAGTTAACGAGTCTTTAGGTGTGCCTCAAGATCAGGTTGTTTTAGATGAAATTTTATCGCATCTTTTCAAAAAAAATAATTTTATACATGATCTAAAAATTTCAAAAACTGGATATGTGGGGCCAACGGTATATGGTGAATTACGTGAGTTATGTCATTCTCAACCACAAAATTTTAACTTAAAAGATTTACAAATTGGGTTTGAAAATTGTCTTCCCTATTTATTTAAGAAGCAAGGTTATGAGACCAAGGCGATACACGGTGCTTTAGGTATTATGTATGATCGAAAGTATTGGTATCCTAAAGTTGGATTTGATCAAATAACTTTCTACGAAAGTCGACAATGGGAGCGGCAATGCTATTCTTTTCCTGGAGCCTGTGATAGAGAAATTGCACAATATATTAAGAATTATTTTAAAGATAATAATAAATTTCAATTCGTTTATTGGTTAACATTAAACTCTCACTCGGTATATGATGAAAGAGATATTTTTTATAATGTTTTTGATTGTAAAAAATTTAACATACAATCAAATACAGAATCTTGTAGAAATTTAAGATTACAAGCTCAGTTTTTTTATGTTTTGGCAGATTTAATAAAATCAATCCAGGTTAGTAAATTAGAAGTTGTTATTGTAGGGGATCATGCACCTGTTATTTTAAATAAAAGGGAACAAGATAAGTATTTTAAAAAAGATGACGTATTAATGATTAATTTTATGGTTTATAAATAGAATTGGTAGATAATGCATGTTTAAGAAAATAAGACTCATTGATATTGCTTTTGTATTTTTTACTACTTTAGTTATAGCATTATCTGCGCATTTTTACTTAATTGATCGTCTTGGATTTTGGCGTTTAATTTATCCATTGCAGGCACAAATTGCTTCAGTGACTAGTCGATGTAGTCCTCAAGCACCCGCATGGATGAATGAAGCCATGCGTTATGCTATTTATGAGCAAAAAAACCTTTCCAATCAATTAGCATACATAGATGCTCAACAAAATTTACATCATTGTGAAAGTGGTTGGCGTGGTACAGCCGTATTTTCAGAAAAATTACAGCCTGAACACCGCTTTCGTTATGCAAGCTTGACTAAAATACTCACTTCTCATGCTGTATTAGATTTAATACAACAAAAACAGTTGTTCTTAGGTACACGTTTTATTGACTTATTTGAAGAGTTAAAACATACAGATTACCTAGACCCGCGTATTAAAGACATCACTATAGGGCATTTGTTGGAACATCGTTCTGGTTTTGACCGTATGAAAAGTGAAGATGTTGTGTTTGCGACAGATAAAAAGTCTTGGTGTCCAAATGACTTAAATGCATTGACTAAACAGCACTTGGATTTTGAGCCAAATGCTAAATATGCTTATGATAATCGCAACTACTGTTTATTAGGTGCCGTGATTGAACGACTATCTGGGCAGTCCTACCGCAACTATATGGCACAGCACTATCCCCTTGCTCAGTACAATATGAAATTTATAGATGGAGTCTACTTCGCTGATGAAGTGAAATATGATTTTCGTAATAATGACTTTTGGATGCCAATCCATGATAACCAATTTGATTTTAAAGTATTAGTATCATCTGCTGGATTATCGGGAAGTGCAACGGCTTTGGCAAAAACCTTAAATACCTTTGTACAGGATTCACATGTGAATATATTGGCGATCAGTTCAAATGCAAAAGCCAACTGTCAACTTGATCGCTTTGAATCATGTAATGGTTATACGATGTGGCAATATCAGCCAAATACAGCACAGGCACCTATGTATTTTCGACGTGGTGGATTACCCGCAGTAACGTCTCTTGCTATGATTACCCAAGATAAAGAAGTGATTGTCTGGATGGGTAATGGTGCAATAAGCTATAAAAAACATCATGATCAGCATCATTTAGAAAGATATTTTTATCAACTTCTGAGCCAGCAATAAAAATTATTTAGTAATAAGGACATTAATGTGTCAAAACGTATCCGATTTTTTCTTGGGCATTTACTGATTTCAGTATTGATTGCTTTGGTGGCAACTTTCCTTATTTTTAAAGTATGGTACCCACAGCCTTTAGATAAAGCACTAGGGGTAGGCTTTATCTTTATGATGATGATCGCCATTGATGTGATTGTTGGACCTTTACTTGGCTTGGTGGTGTATAAGGAAGGCAAGAAAACCCGGAAAATGGATTTGTCCGTTATTATTGGAATTCAGGTGTTAGCATTTATTTATGGTATGTACAATCTGACTCAGGGTCGCCCGGTTTGGCTGGTGCAAAATGGTCATGTATTCGAATTGGTACGCCATAGCGATGTGCTTGCACAAGCCAATGGTCATCCAGATTATAACAGTTATACGAATTGGACAAGGCCAAAAGTAGTGGCGATTAACTATGGTAAGACTTCTAAGGAAAAGAGTGATTGGTTCTTGAAAGATATAGTAGATGTGCCAGCTACTTATCGGCCATCGCGTTATACCTCATTACAACAGGCTAAATCGGATATTCAAGAACAGAAACAAAGCTTAAATCAACTGGTACAATTCAATGATACCGCTACAGTTGAACAAGTTAAAATGAAATATGTAAACGCAGATGCATGGATGCCTTTACGGGGTGGGGATATTGATATGGTGGTATTAATCAATAGCCAAGTTCCTGAGGTGGTGGCTATTGTTGACTTACGCCCATGGAATTAACACGATTTTCAGAGTATTTTTCAAAAAAGCAGATTACCCTTTAATCTGCTTTTTGTTTATCATGTGCCAAACTTCTACCGCCTGATATTTCCATGAAATTCACGCTTGCCCTTATTGCAGCAATATTAATCTCCCTCGCGTGGCTTATGCCTATACATTACCGCCCATGGGTGACTTATACAGGGGAGCTGTATGCATTCTTGGCACTATTTGCCTTGGCTGCAATTTGCCTAAAAGAAAAGCTAAAATTGCCTGTAGTAAGTTTGCCATTATTACTACTCGCCTGTGTGCCGCTTGTACATTTGTTGGCAGGGCAGGTGTTTTTCTTTAGCACTGCCCTGATGGGCTTTATTTTCGTGTTTAGCTTTTGGCTGGCAAGTGTACTGGGTTATCACCTTTCAACCGGAAACTATAGCCGAGAAGAAACCTTTACTAATCTGAGTTATGTATTCCTTGCTTCCGGAACGATTACTGGTTTAATCGCATTGTGTCAGTGGTCTAATCTGGATTCTGTGCTGCCAGGCATGGTGAATATCAGTGGCAATCAGCGGCCGTATGCTAATTTCGCTCAGCCCAATAATATGGCAACTTTTTTAGTCATGGCATTGATGAGCTGCCTTTACTTATATGAAAAGAAAAAAATTCAGACCAAGTGGCTATTTGCCTGCGCTGCATTAATTGTTATGGGGGTTGCTTTAAGTCAGTCACGTACGGCCTGGGTAGCCGCGATCGCGATTATCCTGTATCTAGGTTTTTATCAATATAAAAGCGTTATTCGCCTGAAATGGGTTTACAGCATTGCTTGGTTCATTTTCTTTATTTTCTGCATTGTGGCTTTTCCATTACTCAGTCAGCTCGCTGCACAAGCGATGAATACGGACGTCGTACAAAGCAGGGATGTGGTATCGCGTGCCACCGGCGATATGTCTCGTTTAGCGATCTGGCAGCAAATGCTAGCGGCAATTCAGGCACAGCCATGGTTTGGATATGGCTGGTATCAGACCAGTGTTGCCTTTGTCTCAATCAGTGATACAGTGCAGGGTCCAGTCTGGATTCGCAGTGCACATAACTTTATTATTGATTTCTTACTATGGAATGGACTGCTTACTGGTCTGCCTTTCTTGGCTTACTTCGGTTATTTAGGTTATCAGCTACAAAGATGGGTGAAAACTCCTGAGTCGGTCATTGGTATATTGATGATTGGAGCTTTTCTTACCCATGCCATGTTTGAGTTTCCTCAGCATTACGCCTATTTCCTTTTACCGGTTGGGTTTATTATTGGTACGGTTCTAGCACAAAATCCAAATATCAAAACCGTGACCTTGCCTTCTATAGCGATGAAACTCATTTTTGGATTTGGGCTGCTGTTATTGATTGCGATCTATCGGGATTATGATGTCGCTGTACCCAAACTTGGCCAAAGTATTCGTTATGAGCAACAGCCTGAAAAAATCACCAATCAACAGCCAATCTATTTGTTAACAGAGTTTAATCATCGTATTGACTGGATTCGTCTTAATCCTTATAGCAAAGCCTCCCCTGAACGGATTCCAGCAGGTGAGCAGATGGTATTAAGTTATCCAACTAAATATAACCTGATCAAATATGCCAAACTCCTGGCTTTTAATGGTTATGAAGAGGAAGCCAGGCATCAGCTGCAACGCTTAAAAGTTATTCAGAAAACCGAACTTAGTTATGAAGAATTGATTCAGGATATGCCAAGATAAATTCCATATAAAAAAGCCAGCAAGAGCTGGCTTTTTTATGGATTCATTTTAGGTTTAGAGCTGGCTTTGAATATAGTTTTCGATACCAATACTTTCGATGAGATCTAGCTGAGTCGTAGTCCAGTCCAGATATTCCTCTTCTTTTTCCAGAATTTCTCGCACTAAATCACGAGTCACATAATCCATCTGTGTTTCTGCCAAAGCTACAGCCTGCTGAATGACTTCAATATTTTCTTTTACTTTGCGTACATCACAATGCAGTACTTCTTGAGTATGCTGGCCAATATATAATTTGCCAAGATGTTGCAGGTTTGGTAAGCCTTCCAGAAATAAAATACGTTCAATGATTTTATCGGCGTGCTTCATCTGGCGGATGGATTCTTTATATTCTGCCGAACCCAGTTTTTCAATGCCCCAGTCATTAAACATGCGTGAATGCAGGAAATACTGGTTAATCGCTGTAAGGTGGTGATACAACACCTGGTTCAGCTGATTAATTACATCACGATTGCCTTTCATTGTATCACTCCATATAGCCTGTTAACCCATTTATCGCTATGGGTTTTTGATTAACTTATCTTAAATCAATCGAGCGAGCAATGGCGAGTAATTTATTGAACTGCAAATGAAAATCGCAATCAAAAAGCTTCAGGTGAAATATAAAGCAATAAAAACCCGCCAGAGTCAGAGGCGGGGGAGGAGTAATGATACGAGACCATTGATTTTATAATTATCGTTATCCGCTTTAGGCAGCAACCGCTAGCCGTGCAGCAATCTGGGAAATTTCATCACTGATGATCATACGGGCTTCAGGAGCACAACGACCACAACACGTCCCTAGATCAAGCATTTCGCGTACATCACGGTAACTTTCGGCGCCATTTGCAATAGCATCTTTAATGTCTTGATCTGTAATGCCACGGCATAGACAAACGTACATAGGATACAACCACAGTGAATAAATAAGATAAGAGATATTATTGATAATTGTTATCGTTTGTCAATAAAAATCATTTGAAAATGCTTTTTATAATGATTGATGATTCAGATAAAAAAATAACACCTGAGCGGAAATCCGAGTGCTACTCGGATTTCTGCGCAAGAGCGATTTATAATTTAGAATTAAATATTGCAGGCTGGAGATTTGGTGATTTTTATAACTTATTGATTTATAACAACGATGCCATCCATCTCAACTAAAGCACCTTTCGGTAAACTTGCAACCCCTAAGGCAGCACGTGCCGGATAAGGTTGAGCAAAGTATTCACCCATAATCTGGTTAACGAGTTGAAAATGAGAAAGGTCGGTCAAGAAGATATTCAACTTTGCGATATCAGCTAATGAGCCACCCGCTGCTTCACAAACCGCTTTCAAGTTATCAAAAACACGGCGAATCTGACCTTCGATGCCTTCAACCAGTTCCATACTATATGGATCCAGACCAATCTGGCCGGATAAATAAAGCGTATCCCCGACTAGAATTGCTTGTGAATAGGTGCCTATGGCAGCTGGGGCATTTTCAGTATGGATCACTTGGCGGGACATCAATTTCTCCTTTTATCATCAACATACATCATATTAGATCAATTCAACTGACAAAAGCATTATCGTTTTAAATGATTAACTGGCTTTAGAGGTTTCAGCAATATTGAGCGGTTGTTCTAAGCGGGTAATACGTGGAAAACCAAAATGCATGCGTAAATCACGAATAATCTTGGCAATCTGTTTACGGTTATGCACCACAATATTTACATAAGTTTTGCCATCATAATTACGCACCATCTCTACACCTGTATGGCCTTTACGACATTGATAAATCAGATCGGAAATCTGTTCATCGTCCATGGCCTGATCAATACAGAGATAGGCAGTAAAGCTGACATCATCCAGATCTTCAGTCGTCCATTGTAGAGGCATAATATTTTCAGGATGCATATGTTGTTCCTGCAATAAATTATGGCAACGGGCACGATGTACAATTAGGCCGCGACGAGTCAGATGACCTTGAATTGGATCACCAAGTACCGGGTTGCAGCAATGCGCGTATTTAACATCTACGCCTTCTGTACCTTGAATAAGGCGACCTGAACTATTTGCATTTTGATGCTGGTCATGTGCGAATAAATGGTTGGCAACCAGTTGAGGTAATAAGTCACCTACAGCAATCTGTTCAAATAGTTGCTCTTTAGTCGGGACATGACGCCATTCCAGTACATTTTTCCAGTCAGCTTCGGTCAGATCACGAATAGAACACTGAAAAAGTTTTAAGGCACGGTTAAGGGCTTGTTGACCCACAAGGCGCTGTTCATCAATATCCTGATCGCGCAAAATATTCTGAATGGCACGACGGGCTTTTTGGGTATTAATAAAGCTGAGCCAGTCCGGGTTTGGGGTTGCAAGAACATCAGTGATGACTTCAACCACCTGACCACTCAATAATGGCGTAGAAAGCGGTTTGGTTTCACCATTAATTTTGGCGCCAATAGCATGGTTACCGAGGAACAGGCTGGCGGCATAGGCAAAATCAACAGCAGTCGCACCTTGCGGCAACTCATGCAGATGACCGTGAGGGGTATAAACCCAAATTTTTTCCTGATGCAGATAATCCAGTAATTCGCTGAACGTAGTTTTGGCGCATTCACCATCAACCAGTACGTTCAGATTTTGCATGGATGCTTGAATGGCAGAGCGGCAGGCTTGAGGGGCATTTTCACCAAGTACGACGCCAAAGCGTGCAGCTTTACGCATCAGTTCAGTTTGAATAGTCAGTGACAGGGTGGTCTTTTCGCCTTTTAATCGCATGGTTAATGACTGGTTGCCGCCGGGCAGAGGGCGACGGATATTGTCCTGATAATTTTGAACCGTAAAACTTTCAGTCAGAATATCTGCGAGACGGTCACAATCGGCAATACTCTGTAAGATAATTTCAAATGCGTGGCTATGTGTAAGTTCCTGCAGATCAATATCATTTTTTACAAAATGGCGTAATAGCTCGATATTATTGTTTTTCTTTTTAACCCGGCCTTCAATGGCATATTGCTGTAGTAATTCGTTAAGTTTCTGTTCCCACTTGGCCTGATATTCACAGCGTTTAGGCTTGGTTTCTAAAAGGGCAGCCTGGACATCATTGTACATATCCAGATCCAGATTCTGATAACAAAGATGTTCCAGATTATCAGCCATTTCATTCATGCCGACCAAGCGTGCCATCGGAACAAAAATTTCAAAGGTTTCACGCGCAATACGGGCACGTTTATCCGGGCGTAGCGCTTCCAGCGTAGTCATGTTGTGATAGCGATCTGCCAGTTTCACAATAATGACACGTGGATCCTGTAAAGTTGCTTGCAGGATTTTACGGAAAGAGGCCGCTTTATTATATTCTTTATCGCTGGAGTGGCTGAGTTTGGTGACCCCATCAACCAGCTCTGCAACCGTGCTGCCAAATTTTTCAGTAATGTCATCTTTATTGAAGTCGGTATCTTCAATGACATCATGCAGCAGCGCTGCCATTAAGGTTTCAGTATCCAGACGCATATGGGCCAGAATACAGCTCACCGCGATAGGGTGCAGAATATAAGGTTCACCACTTTTACGGGTAATGCCATCATGGGCAATATCGGCATAATCACAGGCCGCAAGCACACGTTCGACATCGCTTTCACTTAAGTACGCGTCGATGATGATTTTTAACTGTTGCTTAGCTTCACTGACCTGTGGGCCTGGCATAAAACACCTTTAAAACTGGATTTTTTAACAAATAAAACAGAGAAAGCTCGTATGAAATGTATAACATAAAGTGGGTCAGTTTTTTCATATCAACAAGTGAAAAATTTATACTGACTTTAGAGCTAACCCTTATGTTATAACCGTTCTGCGCAAAATATAAAAGTCACAGAACAAAAAAAGCCTAGTTTAAAACTAGGCTTTTTGGAATGGTTTATTCTTATTGGAAAGAAAAACCATCTAAATTTAGATTATTTGCAGAAAGAGCAAGATCTAAACTAGAAGTTTGATAATCTTGATCACGTTGTTTCAAAATATCTTTTGATACATGACCTGCAGCGATTTCACGTAAAGCAACTACAGTCGGTTTGTCATTGTCCCATTCCACAGTTGGTTCAATGCCTTGACGTGCCAATTGACGCGCGCGTTTGCTTGCCACTAGTACAAGCTCAAAGCGGTTGTCTACATGGTCTAAACAATCTTCAACGGTTACGCGTGCCATAAGAATTCTCGTTTTGAATAGTAAATTTCAACAGACTGCACAGTATAAAATGCTTTGTCTGGAGACTCAAGTTTTAATCACTGTTCGCTTGGAGTAATTAGAGCCTGGATCAGTTTTTCATGGCGGGTCGCTTGCTGGGAAAGGACCAGACGATTGGCGATAATCACAGATTCAAGGTCATGTAATGCTTTATTAAAGTCATCATTGATAATGATATAATCAAAGTTGACATACTGCTGCATATCTTCGACTGCACAGCTAAGACGGTGTTCAATCACTTCAACAGAGTCTGTACCACGGTTGGAAAGACGCTGACGCAAATCAAACTGGCTTGGCGGAAGAATGAAAATCTGTTTAGATTCAGGAAAAAGTCGACGAACTTGTTGTGCACCTTGCCAGTCAATTTCAAGTAATACATCATGACCTTTGGCCAGTTGTTCTTTTACAGTCGCTTGTGCTGTGCCGTAATAATTACCAAAGACTTCGGCATATTCAATAAAACCACCTTCCTCGACCAGATTCAAAAAATCTTCTTTAGTCGAGAAATGATAATGTACGCCATCGAGTTCGCCAGGTCGTTGACCGCGTGTTGTATGAGAAACAGAAACATGAAGATTGTTGACGCGTTCAAGTAATGCTTTAACGAGGGATGTTTTGCCCGTTCCAGACGCTGCAGAAACGACAAACAAGAGACCCGACATGATATTTTTCCTGATATGATAAAATATCTTCTCTATTTTAGAGTAGACCGGCTTTAAACTAAATAGTTGTACGTCGATTGTTTTACATTTATTTCAATTGTAGCGCCATAAATTGAGTGAGTATTGAGGATTTCTATGGAAATTGTTTTAGCTAACCCGCGTGGTTTCTGTGCCGGTGTGGATCGTGCCATTGCGATCGTGAACCGTGCCCTAGAATGCTTTAATCCACCTATTTATGTGCGTCATGAAGTAGTCCACAACAAATTCGTAGTTGATGACTTGCGCCAGCGTGGTGCGATCTTTGTCGATGAGCTAGATGAAGTTCCAGATGACAATATCGTGATTTTTAGTGCACATGGGGTGTCTAAGGCTGTGCAGCAGGAAGCCGAACGCCGAGGTTTAAAAGTTTTTGATGCGACCTGTCCATTGGTCACTAAAGTACATATTGAAGTGACTAAATATGCCCGTGAGGGAGTAGAAGCGATTCTGATTGGTCATGAAGGCCACCCAGAAGTTGAAGGCACTATGGGGCAATATGATAAAAATAATGGCGGTGACATTTATCTGGTCGAAGATGAAGATGACGTCGCTGCTTTAACAGTTCGTAATCCTGAGAAAGTCGCTTTTGTAACACAAACGACTTTGTCGATTGACGATACAGCGAAAGTCATTGATGCGCTTCGCAGAAAATTTCCGAATATTCAAGGCCCACGCAAGGATGATATTTGCTATGCGACACAAAACCGTCAGGATGCTGTACGTGATTTAGCTGCACGTTGTGATGTTGTGTTGGTTGTAGGATCACCGAATTCATCCAATTCAAACCGTTTGCGCGAACTGGCGGAACGTATGGGTAAATCGGCTTATCTGGTTGATAATGCAGATGAGCTAAAGCAGGAATGGTTTACCAATATTTCTAAAATTGGGGTAACTGCAGGTGCTTCCGCCCCGGAAATTTTAATTAAGCAGGTGATTCAGCGTTTACAGGATTGGGGTGCACAGGCACCCAAAGAACTGGATGGGCGAGAAGAGAATATTACATTTAGTCTACCAAAAGAGTTACGTATTTCTGTAACACAGGCTTAAATTGTTAACTATTTAACAATTTATTTTTTATTAAAAAATAAACAGATAGCTATAATATGACAGTTATCTGTTTTTTTATGCCTTTTATCTACTCTGTGTAGGTTTTGTAAAATTTATAGATATTATTTTTAATAGGGGAAAGTTTTGGAGCTGGGGAAGAGTGTGCAAAAGAATAAAGGTTTTACGTTAATTGAGCTCATGGTGACGATTGCAGTACTAGGGATTATTGCAACAATCGCTGCGCCTTCTTTCAATAGTTTAATTCGCAATCAAAATTTAACAAAAAGTACCCGTGATTTATATGGCTTAATTATGGAAGCACGTGCCCAAGCAGTTTTAGTTCGTCAGGATGTAAAGTTAGAAATTTTAGAAGATCAGGAAAAGTTGATTGAACGTTCTGATGAAATTGCTGCGGATGCTACCTTAAAAAAGCAGAGAGAAAGTAAGCTTTTATATCTTTGGGGGCCAACTGGAAAGTCGATATTGTCGGGGACAGAAACTTCAATTACGTTTGAAATGACTGGAAAAGTGAAGGGTGCAAGTTCAGATACAACAATTGTAATCTGCGATGAAGCAGATGGCGATAAATCAAAAACAATAACAATAACAAAAATGGGTTCACTCCAACCCATTAGCGAGGGAGATTGCTAATGCGCTATACAAAGCATCAATTAGGTGTTGGATTGATGGAAATATTAGTAGCTCTTCTGATTCTCGCATTGGGTGTGTTGGGATTTATTGCTCTGCAATATAGGGCAGTTGAGGCAACTTCTGAAGGGAGCTATCGAGTTCAGGCAATTAATTTATCGCGAGATTTTGCTGAAAGAATTAGGGTAAATCGTGGCGCTTTGGATAATTATGTGGATGAAATAGCAGATGCTGATGCTCAAGCTGAATATAGTAAAAACTGTTCAGCAGAAGAGTGTTCAACAGGTGAAATGGCAGATTATGACGTAGCACAGGTTGTGCAGCGTGCTAACTCGGTAGGGATGACAGTCAACTTGTTAGATTGTCAAGGTAATAGTGATGATCGTAAATGTATCTATGTTGCTTGGGGAAATACAGCAGCAACAGATGGGCAAGAAGATGCAGGAAATTGTACAACAGGGACAGTTTATGATCCGTCATCAACCTGTTTGATTATGGAGGTGTATTAAAAATGCCATTAAATTCATATAAACAGACAGGTTTTACCTTAATTGAGTTAATGATATCGCTGGCTCTAGGGTTGATTATAATGGCTGCAGCGATCATGTTATTTGTAACAGGTCAAAAAAGCAGTGCATTACAACAAGGGTTTGCAAATATTCAGGACGATGCGAACTTTGGATTGGGATACATAGCACAGGATATCAGACATACAAATCTTAATAGTCTAAATTCTGGAATTAATGATCGAACGATTCAAGGTGGGATTGTACTTACTTCTAGTGCTAATGGTTTTAAAGACACAACAGTTACACCAAATATTACTTACAGTAATTTGCCTGAAAACTTAATAGGAACAACCGTAGCAACGAACTTATTGTCAAGGGGAGCTACGGGTTTGTCTAATGTACGAGGGGAAAGTAGTGATCAATTGGTCATTCAGTATAGACCTCAATATACAAGAGTTGGCAGTAATTGGGTTGGGGGTTTTGATTGTGAAGGAGAAGAAATCAAGTTCCCAGTCATGACTGGTGGGGTTGAAACACCATTGCGCATAATCGTACAGCGTTATTTTCTTAGGGAAGATACCAATAAAGATAGCAAGGAGCCAAATACTGCTTTGGCCTTGGCGTGTGATGCTGGGTGGTACAGTGAATCGGGTACTCCGCTACCAGATAAGATCGAGTCTTTTGGTAATGATGGCGAAGTTATTATGAAGCGGATCGATTATTTTCATGTCATGCTGGGTATCCAGAATGGTGAAAAGCTTCGATATATTTCTATTAATGATTATATGGCACTTAGTGCTCCCCGACCACGTATCTTATCTGTTCAATTAGGAGCATTAGTTCGTTCTGTACAAGGTGTGGGGAATGAACCAATGATTAAAGATGATCAAGAGTTTCAAGTACTCGATAAAAAAGTAACAGTGAAAGTACCGACTAACACAACAAGCAAATATGTCCGTCAGGTGGTTTCTCAAACAGTTGCACTGCGTAATACTTTTGGGGAGAGAGGACAATGAATAAAAGTCAGCGAGGAGCAACTTTAATTGTTGTTCTTATTCTACTTGTTGCTATTACCGTTATAGGAACATTGGCAATCCGTCAAAGTATGGTGACTTTAAATATTGCAACAAATAGTCAGGCCACTCAATTAATGCTTCAGAACGCAGATGCTGCATTTTTTAATGTGGAGAAAGAAAATAATATTATTCAGTCATTAAGCAGTAGCGGAATGTTTGGGTATATTGATGGTGCAGTGAATAAAGATAAAGAACTTGTGTTTTGTTTTCGTGGTGCGGATCAAGCTGATTTTTTTGATATTACTCTTGCCAGCATCATTGAATGGAATGCGCCTGATGTAAAACCTAAAAATGATAGCTTTGGTAAAGATGGATATTGTAAAACGAATGTAAGTGGAACAAATTTTTTTACGAGTGGTCGTAAGGCTGTCATGACTCAAGTTGCTGTTAAATATTCATCAGAAGCAGAGAAAGATGCATTCTATGGGCAAATTTTAGGAACAGATGATAATACTGTGAAATTGCAAAGAAGTAAGCCAGTTAAAGTTTTTGCAGTTTCAATCATGCCGGCCTTAACTACTGCAGATAAAACAAAAATTGATGAATGTCTTGACTCTCACATGAATGAGGTTGTTATTCCGAGTGGTGTAACTCCATCTACAGGGGCGGATAAGAGTGTAACTCAGTGTTTGTCAGAACTAAATGTGCCTTTTGAATCGTCTGTCACAGAATATGTAATTGCTCAAGATTTCGTGTAATAGGGGAAGTAAGAAAAGATGAAAACGATGCAAAATAAAAATCATACTTCTTATCGTCATAAGCTGCTTGCTGCCAGTATTGCTGCATTATCTACTGTGATGATTACAGGTACAACCGTACAAGCTAGTGATATAGATATTTATCAACAAGCTCGTTCAGGTGATATTAGTTTAATGATGTTGTTTGATATTTCAGGGAGTATGGGTGCGCCACAGCTTATAGGTGATGCTGATGCTTGTGATATTCCATCTGATAAGAGCGTTGCAAGTTCAGCTAACTCACCATCGGGTACCACGCCAAGTTATACCCGCTATTATTGTAATGTACTAGAAACAAAAACTTATAAGTATCGTTATAGTAGAGGTAATAACATTAGTAATAGATGGGTGGCATGTACTAATGATGCAGAAGACCGCTCTAGTTGTACGTGGGGAGCCGCATCTAGTGCACGCCCAAGTGGAATCGATAGTAATTTAGAACCACAGTCAAGCTCGAAGCTGATTCGTGAATCTACAACTAGCTACTACTATTATTATGAAGGTTATACGAGAGAATATCCAGATCGACTCACTCGTATTAAGGATGCGATGTTTGATTTGTTACAAGGCAATGCAAGTAAAGGCATTGCACCTGTTTCAGATGATAAAATTATTGGTTTATCGGCTTACTCATTTAATGGTACTGGTAATAATGGTTATGTGCTCATGCCTGCTCGTCGTTTAAGTGATGAAGTAACGATTGGTGGACAGACCAAAACGCATCGTGAATGGTTACTTGAGGCTGTGGCCAATAAGTTATATGCACGTGGTGGGACACCGACAGGTAATGCTTATGCTGAAGCGGCTGCTTATCTGATGGGCACTAAAACATTTGATAATAGTGAGCTCTATACAGCGACTGCTGGAAAGAATGTATTTTTTACCTACACCAATAATAATAAAACCTATTATACCCAATGTATGACGTGGAATAGCAATGGTGATTGTGCATATTGGCCATCATCGAGTCATTCAAATACAGCAGCACGTGATTTTGACTTCTTGCCGATTGATTTAACCAAATATACCTCTTCGAGCTGTACAGTCAAACTTAAAGACAGCTCATCACATGGTGGAACAAACTATACAGGCACTTGTTATAAATATACTGGTGGTATTGCAAGAGACAGTGTTTACAATGGATTTAACTACTCCATCAGTTTAGCTAAAAATGCAAGTGGTACTCATTATTTAAAACCGGAATCCATGACACAAACAGCTGATATTAAGAAGTGTAGTGGTCAAGGAATTTATGTGTTGACGGATGGTGTTCCAAGTGGTCAAACCAATGAACAAAAGGCGATGCGTAATGCGTTAAACGATAATGCGTTTTCATGTAATGGAACAGGCGATGGAACAGGTTGTGCATTAAGTTTTAGTGATCGTCTGTTAACGAATAACCCAACAGGGCTACAAATTAAAACTGCAGTTGTTGGTTTTGGTAAGTCATTTAATGATATTGACTCTTTTGATCGGAATAAAACGCGTGAACAGAATTTAGCAGCTTTAGGCACGATTAATACACCAACTAAAAGAGCCGCAGAATGGGGTATTAAAGGTGGCGGTGGATGGTATTCAGGCTCAAGTTCGAAAGATGTTGTAGATAGTGTCAATCACTTTATTAATGATTTAACCACAGAAATTCCTTCAGTTACCACGGGTTCGCCAACTATTCCTAAGGACGCATTAAATCCGGCTGTATTACAGGACGATGCTTATTATCAACAGTTCCAGCCAACACCGGATAAAACATTCCAATTATGGGCGGGTAACTTAAAGAAATATTTAGTAGATGAAAATGGGGTATTAAAAGGCAAGAATGGCAACAAAATAGTCGATGATGATGGAAAGATCCTTGATAATTTTGATTATTGGGCTGAGTCAATAACACCGGCTAATGTTGACATGGATGAAAATACTCCGGGAAGTACAAAATTTGCTTTACGTGGTGGATTCTGGTCTAAATTGGCTTTAAGAACAGATCCATTAAACAATCCAGGTACTGGAACGATAAAGCGTAAAGTTTTTACGGATCGTAAATATTCTTCTGGCTCTGCTGGAGATTCTATATTTTCTGGAATTTCTAGTGGTGATTTAAGACAAGTTAAACCTACTGATTTGACTGATAATGTGTACAAGTATGACGAGTATAGAGGATATCTAATACGGTCATTAGGATATAACATTGATGCAGCAAATCCGCCAACTGATTTAAATGCTTTGATTTTAGAACCAGAATTTCGTCAAACTGGTGCAGTCATGCATTCATATCCACTTATGTTAACAAATAAAGGGAAACTTGCTTTCAATACAACAGACAAGAGAATGGATTCAACAAATCGTGAAGACTACATCTTGTTTGGTACCACACAGGGTATGTTGCATGTGGTGAAAGCTGGAGAGTCTGGTAAAGCGGGTGGAGGTGAAGAGGTCTTTACATTTATACCAAATGAGATGCTAGAAAAACAGAGAAAGGCACTTGATGTACCTGAAGCAACTAATGGCGGGATGAATAATCTGTTTTATGGTATAGATGGACCTTGGACTGCATATACTGAATATGTTATTGATGATTCTGGTAATTTAACAGTTGGAACGGGTAAAGGTGGTCAGAAGGGAGTACAGGATGTCTATGGCGGTTTACGCATGGGTGGCAAAAGTTACTATGCGTTGAATCTTCAGAATATTAATAATCCTAAACTCAAGTTTCATATAGATCCATCTGGAAATTGTAGTAATTCGAATCCATTGGGTTGTATGGGACAAAGCTGGTCCAAGCCCACTATTGGCTTTGTGAATTGGGCTGGAAAGCGTACACGTGTAATGTTTGTTGGTGGTGGTTACGATATGGGATATGAAAATCCCGCATATAACCAAACTAATAAAATTGGTGCAGGTGTATATATGTTCGCAGCCGATGATATAGGTACGATCAAAGCTGGAGATTTATTGTGGTGGGGTAGTGCCAATGCTACATCAAGTGCAAATACAACAACTAGTGGGGTAGTTGGTACTCACCACGCAGAAATGCAATATAGTGTAGTCAGTGAAATTCGAAGTGTAGATCGTAATGGCGATGATCTGATAGATCATATTTATTTTGGTGATCTCGGTGGGCAAATTTTCCGTGTAGATTTTGATAATACGCAATCTACAATTGGTAAGGTTGTAAAAGCCCCAGTTCGTCTCTTTGATGGTCATGCAAGTGGAGGTAAAAGCCCTCGTTTTTATGATATGCCAGCTTTTTCACTCTATAGTAATAATGGCAATATTTTCGCACTAATTTCTCAGGGTAGTGGTAACCGTAGTAAACCATTATTTGCAGATAGTAGTTATGAATACGATGCAATTTATAATATTTATGATAAAGACGTATCCCGCAAAGATTTATTTGGAGCGACATCTTGGTTAACTAAAGATATTGAAGTCTCAGAATTAATTAAACTTACCGATGATGATCGTAAAAATGACACTACAATCAAAGCACCTGCTAGTTCTGACGGTTGGTACTATGAGTTTACCAACTGTCTAACAGGGTATGGTGATTGTGATGATTATACCAAGCAGACAGAAAAGGTTTTTGGAACCCCAGTTGCTTTAAATAATAAATTATTTGTTTCAACATTTGATGCAAGTAAAGATGGTCTGTCTGGCGACTGCGGTGCAGGTGTGAAAGGGGCAAGTTTGATGACCACTTTCTGCTTGCCTTATGGACAGTGTAAGAGTTCAGACCCTACAGGTTCGGGACGTTCATTTATTGGTGCAGGCATTCACACCATTACTGTCGGTAACGACAATAAAAAAGGCGGTGGTTCCGGTGGTGGTTCTGGCGGTGGTTCCGGTGGTGGCTCTGGTGATGAGCGACCAACAAGTGCTTCAAATTACTGTATTTCAACTGGTGGGCGTATGACAATTACAGTAACAGGAGCAGGTGGTGCAAGCGAAGAAACACAAATGTGCTTAATTCCTCAACGCTGGTACCAGAAATTTCGTTAAGGTGAGTTTATGAATAAAATGAATAAATTTGCTGAACGAGGTTTTACTCTGATAGAACTTATGGTCGTGGTAGTAATTGTGGCAATTTTTGCTGCAATTGCTATCCCGAGTTATCAGAATTATGTTCGGCGTGCAGAGGCATCCCAAGTGCAACAAGAAATTCAAAGATTAGCCAGTGAATTGTCTAAGTGGAAGTCTCGGAATTTCAGTTATCAAGGATTCAATTTAACGCCACAAACCATAAGAAATTACACTATTGAAATCAAAGATGGAACCGATACTGCTTTTAAACTAGATGATAAAGATGGTACTGAATACAAGGCTAATGGCCAGCAATGGGTAATTAAAGCAATTCATGCAGATGGAACGAATGTCTCTTTCTTGCAAACCAGTACAGGATTAAAGTGTAAAAATAAAGCAAAGGCAAATATTACCTATAGCAGCTGTGGTACAGGGGGTGAAGAATGGTGATTAGAAACCGACAGACAGGCTTCACTTTGATTGAGTTAATGATAGTTGTTGCTATTATTGGCATTCTGGCTGCAATTGCTTATCCCTCCTATCAACAACACGTGCGTAAAACAAAAAGAACGGATATGCAGGCAAGTATGCTGCAGATTGCTTCCCAGATACAGCGTTATAAAATTGCAAATTTTAAGGTAAAAGGTGCAGTTGCTAATGATTTTGGGATTAAAGCAGCCTATCCGGAACAAGGGACTCCTCTTTATACAGTAGCTTTAAAATGGATTGATACAGATGGGAGTGTAAAAGATACGACACCTTTAGGTTCTGAAAGATGGATCTTGATTGCAACACCAATTTCGACTGCAACACAATATCGTGATGGCCATATTGGTTTGAATTTTAAAGGTGAGCGTTGTTGGACCCAAGGTACAGATAATTCTGGTACAGCATGTACTCCATCTGCCACATCAAACTGGGACGGACGCTAACCAAATTCAAAATTGTGGATAACCAACTTTTGATCTTTCATTCAGGGCAAACTTCGCGTAAAATATTGCCCTCTATGAAAGGGGTTTGAAGTGTTCCGGTGGTCGGTACATGAATAATCCGTAAAAACTATAAGGTTCTATCATGGTTGTTATTCGTCTTGCACGCGGTGGTGCTAAAAAACGTCCGTTCTATCAAATCATTGTGACTGATAGCCGTAATGCACGTGACGGTCGTTTCATCGAACGTATCGGTTTCTTCAACCCTACAGCTCAAGGTAAAGCAGAAAAACTTCGTTTAGATGCTGACCGTTTTGCTCACTGGGTTTCTCAAGGTGCTCAACCTTCTGAACGTGTTGCTTCTTTAGCTGCTCAAGCTAAGAAAGCTGCAGCTGCTGCTTAATTTTAAGGTAGCAGGTAGCCCATGACACCAACACAGAATGTTCCCGAAGATCGTATTCAGATTGGACAGTTACGTTCAGCATATGGATTAAATGGGTGGCTCTGGGTCTATTCCAATACAGAACCTATGAGCAACATATTTGACTACCTTCCTTGGTACATTGAGACCAAAGCAGGTTGGCAAATTGTCGATGTAAAACGTTGGAAACCACATGGCAAGGGCTTGGTTGTTTCGCTAAAAGGTGTGAGTGATCGTACCGCAGCAGACGGCCTGGTGGGTGCTAATGTCTGGATTTCTAAATCGCAACTGCCTCAACCAGGCGTGGATGAGTATTACTGGTCTGATTTGAAAGGTCTAACTGTATTAGGTCTGGATGAAGAAGAACAGGAAGTGAATCTCGGTCAAATCCATGAAATGTTTGAAACAGGTGCCAATGACGTAATGGTAGTTCGCGCTACTGCTGACAGCGTCGATGGCGAAGAGCGAATGATTCCATGGCATAAAGATGTGGTACAACGGGTTGATCTCGAAGCTGGTCGTATCTACGTAAATTGGGGCGTAGATTATTAATCCTTAAAAAGGGTTAACACAGCAGGAAAATGAGGAGTCTGCGGTGTTCTTTGCAGTCATTACGCTTTTTCCTGAAATGTTTGAAGCGATTACAGCCTACGGTATTAGCGGGCGCGCAGCAAAACGTGATTTGATGCAAATTCATTGTATTAATCCACGAGAATTTGCTGAAGGGAACTATAAACGGGTGGATGAACGTCCATTTGGTGGTGGTCCCGGTATGGTGATGATGGCTGAGCCATTAGCGAAAGCAATTCATCGTGCCAAAGAGCTTGCAGCGCAAGCGGGTGCAGTTAACGTTCCTGTGGTGTATATGTCACCGCAAGGAAAAACCTTAAATGAACCTGCGGTACAGGACTTCGTAAACTATGACGGATTGATTGTACTTTGTGGTCGTTACGAAGGTGTCGATGAACGTTTGATCCAGAAATATGTTGATCAGGAATGGTCGATTGGAGATTACGTATTATCGGGTGGCGAGCTCCCTGCGATGGTGTTATTGGACAGTATTATCCGGAGACTTCCGGGTGCAATGTCAGATGAACAATCACACGTGCAAGACTCATTTGTGGATGGTCTGTTAGATTGCCCACAATATACCAAGCCAGACCATTTTGAAGGTATGGATGTACCGGACATCTTGAAATCGGGACATCATGCCAATATTGAGAAATGGCGGTTTTTGCAGCGATATCAGCGCACTTTGGAACGCCGGCCTGAATTGGTAGAAAAAGTTGAACTGACCAAGCAGCAAAAGAAATGGCTAAAAGATTTAAAAAGTGGCAACAATTAATCCTGTTGTCCAAATCTGTATTTAAGCAATGTTGTTTAAATATTTAAAATAGGCTCTTTATGCATTGAAGCGGTCAAGCATAAAGGGAAAGTCAATCGGGTCTATGCGATTTAGCCTCTATACCCAGCGATAATCAGACCTCTTCTGACTCGCACATATTGGAGATACCCCATGAGCGGTAAGCATCCTTTAGTACAAGCTGTTGAAAATGCTCAGCTTAAACAAGACATCCCAGCTTTTGCACCAGGTGACACAGTAGTTGTCCAAGTAAAAGTAAAAGAAGGCGACCGTGAACGTCTACAAGCGTTCGAAGGCGTTGTCATTGCTAAGAAAAACCGTGGTCTGAACTCTGCGTTCACAGTACGTAAAATTTCTAGCGGTGTTGGCGTTGAGCGTGTATTCCAAACTCACTCTCCAATCGTTGCTAAAATCGAAGTGAAACGTCGTGGTGACGTTCGTCGTGCTAAACTTTACTACCTACGCGAATTGTCTGGTAAAGCTGCACGTATTCGTGAAAAATTGCCAGCTCGTAAACAAGGTTAATTTTAGCCTTGCTTTTAAGCAAAAAAATGCGCCTTTGGGCGCATTTTTTTATGTTTGCTTTTATCTGGATTTATTCGAAATGTTCCTGCAAAGGCAAGATCATGGCATCCAAAATATCCAAGAAAATTTTATGAATAAACATCAGGAATAATACAAAATATCCCCAAGACTGGAATCCTGCATTAAAAAGTTGAATGCAAATAAAACATTGTGTGATAGCCAGTAAAATACTGATCCATACATTTGCGATAATATGTCGATGACAAGAGGGACAATAATAAGGCTCATATTTTTTAAATTGAAAAGGATTAATCACTTTTCGTTTGCAACAGGGGCAGGTTCTTTTAAATCTGTTTTTGATTTCTATAGAAGGTATCTGCATTTATTTTATTTCACAGTTCTTTTTATATTTGATGAATATTTTATATGCAGTTTAATCATGATTAACAAGTAAATTTCAAGAAAAAATTTAGCGAAAAATAAGATGGAAAAAGCCTCTGGATGAATAGAGGCTTGTGTAGCTCTATAAACCTTGCAGTTTTAAGCGGTTGGCATGCTGGCGATAAACATCGACTGGGTCTGGAGCAAAGACATTTTTTAACCCGAGTAACTGGTTCACTTCGTCCAGGTGGTTCCAGTTGTAGTTATCCCGAATGGTTTTACCGAATTTGGCACTACAGCGGGAGACCAGACCATCATTTTCCTTGCCGCCATCAATGAGCAGGGCTGTAACTTTGAGTGCTGAATCAGGATCGAGCGGGTTGGTAACTTGGCCTACACCTGTGAATGAATAGTTGTAGATACCTTTTTGTTGATATGCACCTTCACCACAGGTGGTAGTCGGCATACCAATGGGATATCTCTGATTAAAGTTCGCAGAGCCCAATGCCGTTAAACTGCTGCCACCCGCAAGTGAATCATGCGGATAAGAGTTTGGGTCCAGGCCTTGAGCCCAGGTAATGGCTTTAGAAACCAGATTTATTGTGCCGACCAGTGGCGCTTCAATAGCAGTCCCTTCAGCTTTTAGAATCAGGTCTGCAACCGGTGAACCTTTGTGCGGTGCACCTACTGTGGTTAATGAAGCCACCAGTTTAGGTTCTGAACCTGCTACATAACGAATTGTTGGGCCACCATGTGAGTGTCCGATCAGATTAACTTTATCTGCTCCGGTAATTGCGGCAATTTCCTTGACCTGCTCCAAAAGTTGTTCACCGCGAATTTCAGATGAGTTAAAAGGGGAGACTCGCGTTGCCCAAACATTCGCACCATTACGGGCCAGATCAGGTAAAATCTGATACCAATAGTCCAGTCCAAACTGGTCAGTGCCAACCCGAATGAAACCCGCCATGCCGTGTGAAAATACAATCGGATATTTGGTTTTGGCATATTGTGAACTGGCTTTCGCCGTCACCTGACTGGCCTGGGTAGAGGCATGAGCCGTAAAGCAGGCCGCTGCCATGAGCAGACCTGTCGTTAATACTCCATATTTCATCATTATTTCCTCATTCTTGTTGTTGTGTTAAGGCGATCCTCGCCATAATGTGGGGAATAGCCAGCTGAAAAGCTGACCCATTAAGCGTTTTGAGTGTTTTATCTCCCTATTTTTTTAAGTGAAAATAACGAAAAAGCCCTTATATCCGCAGATAGAAGGGCGATGAAAATTATAGATTCTGAAGTTTTAAACGATTGGCATGTTGACGGTACATCGCCACCGGATCTGGAGCAAACAGGCCTTTAAGACCAAACATCATATTGGCCAGATCGGTATGGTTCAGCTTGTACTGATCATTAATCACCTTACCAATGAATGCACTACAACGGGCGACCATGCCATCATTGTCTTTATTGCCATAAGATAGAGGGCCAAGCTGCATCAGGATGGTATCAATATCCAGCGCATTGGTCGCTTGAGCCACACCGGTCCAAGAATAATAATAGATACCGTTGCGGTCTTTCGATTTCAGGTTTTTATTGCAGTTTTCTGTAGAGGCTAAGACACCATCCTGCACCATCTGTTTAGCCACGCTGGCATTAAAAGAGCTGGAGCCAGTTTGGGTCAGGGATTTCATGGATGCATCGAAATCAATTTCCAGTTCGGGTTTGAACTGCCCGAGTGCAATGAGCGGTCCAATAATATAATCACCGAGAATATTGAAAGCTGTGCGGGTGAGAGTATTGTTCTGAATATCATCGGCCACTTTAGAGCCATGATAGGTGCCTGCGACCCCTGTAATGGATGCAATCTGCTGCGGTCGAGTTGCTGCCACATAAAGTACTGTCGGACCACCATGTGAGTGACCAATAAGATTGATTTTCTCTTTTCCTGTAATTGCCAGCACTTCATCAACCTGATGAATGAGCTGTTCACCACGGTGAGTCGTGGTATTGGCAGGCGACAATTGGGCGGCAAACACGGTAGAGCCATTACGAGCCATATCCGGCAGAATCTGATACCAGTAATCTAAACCAATGGTATCGGTACCTATGCGTTGCCAGCCTAGCCAGCCATGCACCATCAGAATAGGATATTTGGTTTTGGCATAGTCTGATTTGGCTTTTTCAGTGACCTGAACTGCACTTGCTGCCGCCTGGGTTTGTGTTGAAAAGCCAAAACCGAGACCTGCTGCCAAGGAAAGCGCCAGCATCTGTGTTGTTTTAATAAAAGTACGCATAACCGTTCCTTTGTTCATTTTATTGATATAAAAAGCAATCATTGCTCGGGAGTATTGATGCGCGATAAATATTGAAGTGGGATACCTCGATCGTGCAGACCTAATCTTCAATCACGCGCAAAAATTATTATTTTGAAGCAGAAGCATTTTTTCATGCTGATGAGCCAATTCCATGTCATTTTGGGCCACGCCCGGTGAGCATTTATGAGTCCATAAATTTGCAATTTATATACGTATGTATTTTATTATTAACTCCTTGAAATCTAAGATTGATAAATTTTTAGGCTGAAATAGTTAGAAACAAATAACAATGTTAAAAAAAGTAATCAGCCCAAGAAAATCAAGGCTTTCAGAGGGAAATGGCTTTGTTAAACTCTCAAAATAAAGGGTCGTTGTTACTGTTTTTATATAAGAGATGAGACAAAAAAAAGGGAATAAGAGAAGATATTCGACGCCGTAGCAGTACTGTGTAGCTACGGCGTCAATGAGCAATTTTAGCTGAAAATTAATTGGCAAAGGGTAGGGTCCCACCCTGATCATGTACCTGTTCAAATGTACCTACACGAAGCCGTTCTTCAGGGCGCTGGAAATGTTTCTGACGCAACTGATCAACTGCCTGCTGTTTGGCATTTTCACTCAGGCCACTTTTTAGGATGTTATCGCGCTCGCCCAAGTAACGCGTCACACTGGATTTCCAATTCGCACGTTCATCATCAAGTTTTTCCAGACGTTGGGTTGCTTCAGGACCGACCAGATTCAGGCGCATCTGACGGATTTCTTCCGCAGAACCACCTCGGGCTTTAATATCAGCGGTGAGTTTACGCAGATCTTCCAGTTTATTCAGTTGCTCCAGATTTTCTTGCCAGTCCTGCGGTAACTGCGCAAATAGTTCTTTTAGCTTCTGGGCTTTTTCTGCTTCGCTCAGCTTTTTATCCGCCATGACTGCCATCCGGTCTAAGGTATATTCATGATAGGTATCTTCAGTGCCAAACAGTCCTTCAATTTCATAATCAGAGAAAAAGCGTTTACGCAGGTTCTGGGTGCTGGCATAGATACTGCGGTAGTAAGCTGGATCTTCTTGATCCAGACCTGCAGGTGGAGTCAGTTCTCCCAAACCTTGACGATACTGGATATAACGATCCCAAAGATCCAGAACTTGTGAGAGTGCAGGATCCTGATAATTTTGTTGAATATAGGCTTTAAAATCTCGCTGGATTTGTTCGAGGTTTTTTTCCCCATATTGGGTAATAAAATATTCAAAACAGTTACGGGTCTGTTCATTGACAATCAGGCGATTGCTGGCATCCATCTGCATCTGGCAATTAATTTCCGTATCCTGCTGGCTTGGACTCGGGAATATATTATTTACGGGGCCATTGGCCAGTGCTGCTGCCTGTTGAGCACTGCTTTCATTGGTGGATTGCGGGCCCGAGACACGTGCCTGTGCTTCATCCCTGGGCGCAAGCCATAGAATCAGGGTAATCAAGCACAAGATGATGAGCGCAATCACGATCCATAGTTTATATTTCTGCATATCCTATGCACCTTTATTTTAATTATCGGATTATTTTAAATTTTGCATTCGGCAGGATAGGAGATATTGCACCTTATATGCTGTAGAAAAGTTGTAAATAATTGGCAGGGGTTTTACCATTGCGCCAATTTATAAAATGTCTGACTTTTTGCCATGAAAGCTTCATCTCCTAAAATTCAGCGTCGTCATATCAGCGGTGTATTTCTATTAAATAAGCCTCTAGGCATCAGCTCGAATGCTGCATTGCAAAAAGTACGCTGGTTATATCGTGCGCAAAAAGCTGGACATACTGGTGCACTAGATCCCTTGGCATCCGGTCTTTTACCGATCTGTCTGGGTGAGGCGACCAAGTTTTCGCATTATCTGCTGGATTCAACCAAACGTTACCAGACCACAGTTTTTCTAGGACATAGCACCACCACAGGTGATGTCGAAGGGGACATACTGCTAGAAAAGCCAGTCCCTGAACTGAATGAAGAGTTGATTCAGGAGACAATTGCCAAGTTTATCGGTGAGATCCAGCAAGTGCCACCGATGTATTCGGCTCTGAAAAAGGAAGGTCGTCCGCTGTACGAGCTGGCGCGTAAGGGTATTGAGATCGAACGTGAAGCACGTCCAATAACCATTTATGCAATTGAGCTTTTATCTTTTACTGAGAATAGCATTACGCTGGATGTGACCTGCTCCAAAGGCACTTATATCCGGGTACTCGGCGAAGATATTGCCAAAGCACTCGGTACTTATGGTCATCTGACTTATCTGCACCGTACTCAAACCGGTCATTTTGAAATTATTCCAAGCTATACCATTGAATATCTGGAAAGCTTGACTGAGGCAGAACGTGAAGCACTATTATTGCCAGCTTATGCACCGGTACAGCATTTCCCGCAGATTCAGGCACCGGAAGGCCGTGCAGAATATTTTAGCCGGGGTATGGAAAGTAATATCGACCATCCGGCAGAGCCACAGGTGGTGGTCTTTGATGGTGAGAAATGCTTAGGTCTGGCTGAAATCACGGATAAAAAACGTCTGGTACCCAAACGTGTTCTTAATCTCTAGGCACGTTGAATAACAATGGACATCGAGATTATCCTCAGTCTGGTGCTTTTTGCCTTTATGGCCGGAGCGATTGATGCTGCCGTCGGTGGTGGCGGTCTGATCCAGATCCCGGCAATTATGAGTAGCCTGCCGCAGTTGCAACCCGCCACCGTATTTGGCACTAACAAGCTGGCCTCTATTTTTGGTACAGGCTCGGCAGCCTTTTCCTATCTTAGACAGGTCAAACTGCCCTGGGTTTTACTTGGTGTAATTGCGCTGTGCAGCTTTATTAGCTCATTTATTGGAGCAGCCAGTGTCACCTTGATTCCGGTGGATATTCTCAAGCCTTTTGTGCTGATCATGCTGATCGTGATTGCAATCTATACATTCATGAAAAAGCAGTTCGGACGGGTACATTTCGAGCAAAAGCTGAATAAAAAGATGCTGATATTGGCAGCACTAGGCAGTCTGGCCATCGGTTTTTATGACGGAATTTTTGGCCCAGGGACAGGCAGTTTTTTTATCTTTTTCTTTATTCGTTATCTGAGTGTGGATTTCTTGCATGCCTCAGCTTTATCGAAAATTGCCAATTTCACTACCAATCTTGCGGCACTGAGTTTCTTTATTCCTACAGGTCATGTGCTATTTCTGGTGGGTGCCATGATGGCAGCTGCGAATATTTGCGGTTCGCTGTTAGGAGTTAAATTGGCTTTTAAATATGGCAGCGGTTTTATCCGGATTCTGTTTCTGATCCTGGTCAGTTTGCTGATTTGCCGTATGGCTTATCAGATGTTTTTAGCCTAAAAATAGATGTAAACTATTCTCAATATTAAAGTTTTTTATACAAATTCGCCTTATAAATATTCCTGACCATTTGCCGGTTTCACTCTATGCTGAAGCAAAGGCATGACAAAAACAGGAGAACAATTACATGACCACCATTTTTGAAGCATTAAGAGAAAGTCATGAAATCCAGCGTGATCTGGCAGAAAAATTACTGCAAACTTCGGGGGATTCACCAGAACGTCGTGAGTTGTTCAAGCAGCTGAAGAATGAACTGTTTGCGCATGAAACGGCAGAAGACCGTTACTTTTATATTCCCTTGATGATGACAGATCCCGGCCTGAACATTACCCGTCATGCCTTGGCAGAACATCATGAAATGGATGAAATGATTGAGGAACTGACTGAAACTGAATTTAGTAGCCCAAGCTGGATTGCAATTGCCAAGAGACTGTCAGATAAGGTTCATCATCATCTGAAAGAAGAAGAGCATGCTTTCTTCCAGCAGGCCGGAAAAATTCTGGGAGATGAACAAAAACAGGCTTTAGCGGATCAGTACAAAACTGAATATCAGCGTTATAAAAAAATGAAAAAAGACATGCTGGTTAAAAGCTAATATTTAAATTTATTTAAATTCAAATTTTCATAACAAAAAAAGATGGCCAGAGTGCCATCTTTTTTATTTATTCAGCTTTCTATTTTCCGGGTTTTATACTGCTGCCGTGCTTCCCGCATGGTCACGCCAACTGAAGCCAGCATAATACAAACCAGTGCGACCGTTTGAAGTAGCGTAATTTTTTCACCCAGCAAGATAAAACCTACCAGTGCTGCCAGAGCTGGAGACAGACTGGAAAGCGTGCCATAACTGGTTTTATTCAAGTGCTGGAGCGCTTTTAAATCCAGCGCATAAGGAATGGCGGTTGCCAGAACTGCAATGGTAATGGCCTTGCCCCAATATTGGGTATCAACGAGCGCAGGAGCATTGTTATACAGTCCGATTGGTAGCAAACACAGGGCTGAAATACTGATAGCAATCGTCAGTGCATGCATACCGATATTTTGCTGTACCACGCGTTGCCCAAAATAGATATACAGCGCCCAGCAGAGGCCAGCCCCTAGGGCGCAGGCTGCACCAAACAGGTCAAAGTTACTGCTATTGGCTTCCCCCCAAGGCACCATCAGTACGATACCTAAAATTGCCAATAATACCCAGACATAGTCCTTACGGTTCTGAATCGAAATTAAGGCCAGTCCTAGCGGGCCAATAAATTCCAGTCCGACAGCAATGCCTTGCGGGAGTTTGCCGAGCGACATATAGAACAGGATATTCATGACGCCCAGAGAAGCACTATAGCAGAGCAGATCCCGCCATTTCAGGAATTGTAAACGTCGAATAACTTTCCAGGAACGGAACATGACACCGACAATAAGGGCGGCAAAGCAGAGTCTTAAAATAGTGACAGTGATCGGATCAAGCACCAGGAAAAGTTGCTTGGCGAAGGATGCACTGATCTGGTATGAAGTCATGGAAAGAACCATGTACAACACAGCAAGAAGTTGGACGTTTGGCATGGGAGAAACTACTTATACCAGAAGGGTATAATCGAGATACAGAAGAAAGCGGAAGTATACCAAACTGGTTAATTTTTGATGAGTAGGGCAGACGAATATTTTGTGAATGCGAAGCAGAATTTTGATCAGTGGATTTAAATTTTTGATTTTATCCCCCACCGAAAAAATTAAATTCAACGTTAATTGTTGATGAGATTGTGGTTACAAATTAATCAATTTTTAATTTGATCTTAATTTTATATTTATTAAAATGGCTTAGACCTCATGATTTGGGTCAACTTTAAAATAACAATGAAAAATAAAACGATCAAAAAATAATAAGGTAGATAATAATGAAATTAAGATTACTCTCTTGTGCTGTCTTGAGCCTTATGCTGACTGCATGTGGTGGCTCTGATTCTGATAATAACGAGCCAGTCGCAGGCCAACCAACCCCAACCAATCCTGGAACCCCGGATAATGGTGATGGAACATCAGATACGATTTCTGAATTCTATACCTATCAGTTCAACCTGCCGAATATTGATGCTTCAGATATGGAGTCGGAAAAGCTTCTATTGGCCAGTCATAAAAATAAAATCACTGACGGCATCTTGTATGCAGATGATAACCGGACTGTTGATACTGAATATGATCTTGATGAAGATATGACCTTCCCAATTTATGTTACAGAGAAAGGCGTATTCCCTGCAGATCGTGCCCGTACAGCATTAGGCTATAAACTGGAAAAAGTACTGGAAAATACCTCTGAACAATTTACCAGTCGTCCCGTCACTATTCCGGAAAATAACATCAGCAATCATCGACACCTGGAGTGGTACGACCTGTCAGGTAAAGCCTTAACTGAACGTACCAATATTGCTGTCGTGAAGATGTATGACGATACCGAGACCAGAGTTTTCTTTAATACTGATACTACCGATGCTGAGCGTAAATATTACAATCAGTTTGCTACCAATTTTGTCGGTTTGCAGAAGGCGCGTACTTTCCCGAACGGATCTAAATGTTTCCGTATTCTGGCGGAGCATCCTGAGGAAGAATTTATTGAATTTGATCCGGATATCAAAACTGGCTATCGTACACTGTCTGAATGGCAGACAGGCGAGTCTGTTCAAGAGATGGCCAAAACCATTTTAGAGGGCACGATGGCTAACCTGAAATTTAAAAAAGCCGAATATAAAGACGATGCGCAGCAATATTATAAATACTTTGGGGCGATCGAATATCAGGGTGAAATTTATTCCAGTACTTTCTCGGAACATGGAGAGCATATTGATCATGCCGATTATATTGCTCAAGCAAGAAAAGCTGCCTTGGACAATTTAAGGGAAGAGGGTGCAACTCCTCTAATGCTCAAATGGACAGATTACCTGTATGACCATCTTGCTTCGGCATGTGATGGCTATAATGTGACAGCAGCTACAGCATTAAATACAGCTATTAAGGATGCAACGCCACGCTAAAATTAAATAGGTCATTTAAAAAAGGCGCTTGAGCGCCTTTTTTATTTAATACTTTCTTCTTTGTGTCGTCACCGTACAGCCAATCGACGCACTGATAATGGTGGCCAGCGCCAGCCATTGTGTCCACAATAAAGTCTCGCCTAAGAATACAAAACCGGAGAGTGCTGCAACCGCAGGTTCTAGGCTCATTAGAGTGCCAAAACTCAATGCGGTTAAATTACGCAGTGCAATCATTTCCAAAGTAAAGGGTAAGGCACTGGCAAGTGCAGCCAAAATAACAAAATACATGAGGCTGCTTGGCTCAAACACATGAGCAGGCATTCCCGCGAACAGTGCAATCGGCATCAGCACCAGCATGCCGACGAACATGCCCAGACACACGGTATGATTCCCTGATACACCCGAAGGTTTTTGTCCGGCCACGATATACAGTGCCCAGCAGGAACCTGCACCTAAGGCAAACAGGATGCCCATCGGGTCAAGCGGTTGTGCAGCCTGATCAAAGGGAAACAACAGAACCAGCCCCAGAATGGCCAATCCTACCCAGATAAAATCAAATTTCTGCCGGGCATAAAACAGGGCAACACTTAAAGGGCCAATAAATTCAAAAGAGACTGCGATTCCAATCGGCAATCGATCAATTGCCAGATAAAACAGCATATTCATGCCAGCTAATGCCAAGCCATAGCTGATAATGGCTGGCCATCTGACCTGGCGGAAATTGATCTGCCAGACTTTAAAAATGAGCGCCAGAATCAATGCACCCAATAGCAGGCGCATGGCAGAAACGGTCAGGATCGGGAACTGGCCAAACAGATATTTGGCAAAGGAGCCGCTGCTCTGCATGCTGATCATCGCGATCAGCAGAATCAGCGGCGCTTGCACCATAGGTGCAATTTTAAGATTTGGCATGACTAAATTTGTTTCGATTTCTCGAAGAGCGGAAGAGCAGCATCAGCTGAGTAAGGCTTAAAAATAAAAACCTTTAAGCAATAAAAAAACCACAGCCCGAAGACTGTGGCTTTTTAAAAACCTGAATTAGAACAATACGCGAACGCGGATTGTACCTTCAAGGTTGTGTAAAGTATCGAGTGCTTCTTGAGATGCAGTTGCGTCTACATCCATCACCAGGTAACCCACATCGCCTTTGGTCATTAAAGTCTGACCAGAGATGTTGATGCCGTGTTCAGCAAACAGGTTGTTGATCTTAGACAGCACACCCGGAATGTTTTTGTGGATGTGAAGCAGACGGTGTTTGCCTTCAGTTAATGGAAGCGCGATTTCTGGGAAGTTCACCGCAGAAAGCGTCATACCTTTATCTGAATAAGCTACAAATTTCTCAGCAACTTCCAGACCGATGTTCGCCTGAGCTTCCATAGTAGAACCGCCCACGTGTGGAGTCAGGATCACATTTGGAATGTTACGTAATGGAGAAACGAATTCTTCACCGTTCGCTTTAGGCTCTTTAGGGAACACGTCAACCGCAGCACCCGCAAGATGGCCAGATTTCAATGCTTCAGCCAGATCTTCGATCACCACACATGTACCACGTGCCGCATTGATGAAGATTGAGCCTTCTTTCATTTGCGCGAATTGTTCTTTGGTCATGAAGTTACGTGTAGACGGAACATCAGGAACGTGAATAGAAACAACATCGGCATTTGCAAGAAGTTCACTCATTGTGCCGACCTGACGTGCATTACCGAGTGGTAATTTAGTCACTGTGTCGAAATAGATCACTTTCATACCCAGGCTTTCAGCAAGAACAGAAAGTTGTGAACCAATTGAACCGTAACCAACGATACCTAAAGTCTTACCACGAGTTTCGAACGAACCTACAGCAGATTTGTTCCAGCCGCCTGCATGTGTATCTGTAGATTTTTCAGGTACACGGCGAAGCAGAAGAATCGCTTCAGCAAGTACAAGTTCAGCAACTGAACGTGTATTTGAATACGGTGCGTTGAATACCGGAATACCGCGACGCATTGCTGCATCCAGATTCACCTGGTTGGTACCGATACAGAAACAACCTACCGCGATCAGTTTGTTCGCAGCTTCAAACACTTCTTCAGTGAGCTGAGTACGGGAACGGATACCAATGAAGTGTGCATCTTTAATCGCTTCTTTCAGTGCTTCACCCTCAAGCGCTGTTTTGCGATAGTCGATATTGGTATATCCAGCTGCATTCAATGTGTCGATTGCGTTCTGGTGAACGCCTTCTAACAATAGAAAACGGATTTTATCTTTAGGTAGAGATAGATGTTGGCTCATTACGGCTCCGCTACAAAGGCCAAATTTAGTCGCCGTATAATAGCACAGGAATGGGGCGGTTATACATTTCCTTGATGACTACAATATCAGCTATTTTTGCAAGTGATAGTAGTGAAAATGATAGAACTAGTTGAATTAAACTATCATTTTCAAAGGTATATTATCAAAATTGTCATTTTTTAAGGGAAAGCCCCAAAAATAGCTTATAATATTGCGCCATGCTGTTTAAGCTGCCAGTTTTGGTGCTTTAATCATCATGTTTCGCCTGCTTTGTATACAGGTTTTAATGCCTGAAAAATATACAAATAAACCGGCGAGGTCTTTCTTGTTTAATTCATGCTAGGTCTGCAAACGATGAATGCTCCAGTCGCTTTAACCCCAGAGTTATTGACCCAATTGACTGCAATTGTGGGTGAAAACCGTATTAAAACTGATGCGGACAGCCTCCAGAATTGGGGTCGTGATCATACCAAACACTTTGATCCAAACCCATCGGTCATCGTTTTCCCATCTTCAACTGAACAGGTTCAAGCAATTGTGAAGCTCGCGAATCAGTTCAATGTTGCAGTGACTCCATCAGGTGGTCGTACAGGTCTTTCTGCAGGCGCTGTCGCTGCGAATGGCGAGATTGTGGTGAGCATGGATAAGATGAACCAGATTCTGGAATTCTTCCCGGCAGACCGTATGGTGCGCGTACAGGCAGGTGTGGTGACTGAACAGCTGCAAAACTATGCTGAAGAGCAGGGCATGTACTATCCGGTTGATTTTGCCTCTTCTGGTTCAAGCCAGATCGGCGGGAACATCGGCACCAATGCCGGCGGGATTAAAGTGATCAAATACGGCATGACCCGTAACTGGGTGCTTGGCCTGACTGTGGTGACTGGTAAAGGTGATGTACTGCGTCTAAACAAAGGCATGATCAAGAACGCAACGGGTTATGCACTACAACACCTGTTCATCGGTGGTGAAGGTACTTTAGGTTTAGTCACTGAAGCAGAAATCAAGCTGGAACGTCAGCCACAAGACCTGCAAGTGCTGGTACTGGGTGTACCTGATTTTGATGCGATCATGCCAGTATTACATGCCTTCCAGGCAAAAATCGACCTGACTGCATTTGAGTTCTTCGGTGAGCTGGCGATGCAAAAAGTATTGGCCAATGGTCACGTACAGCGTCCATTTGAAACTGAATGTCCATTCTATGTATTGCTTGAGTTTGAAGCGCCGTTTGAGCCGATTATGGACAAGGCGATGGAAATCTTCGAGCACTGTATGGAACAGGGTTGGGTGCTGGATGGCGTGATGAGCCAAAGTCTTGAGCAAGTACATAGCTTATGGCGTCTGCGTGAAGACATCTCTGAGTCAATCGCTCCATTCATTCCATACAAAAACGATATCTCTGTACTGATCACTCACGTACCGGCATTCATTAAAGAAATCGATGCGATCGTGAATGAAAACTACCCAGACTTCGAAATCTGCTGGTTCGGTCATATCGGTGACGGTAACCTGCACTTGAATATCCTGAAACCGGCTGACCTGACCAAAGATGAATTCTTTGCAAAATGCCAAGTTGTGAACAAGTACGTATTTGATACTGTGAAAAAATACGACGGTTCAATTTCTGCGGAACATGGCGTGGGTATGACCAAGAAACCTTATCTTGAATACACCCGTTCAGCTGAAGAAATCGAATATATGAAAGCCTTGAAAAAAGTGTTCGATCCAAATAGCATCATGAACCCAGGCAAACTATTCGATCTTTAATCAGAATAGATTTACAAAAGCGCATCGAAAGGTGCGCTTTTTTTATTGCTCTGTAACTGGACTTACAGAGTCTAAATAGCGTTAAGCTGAAAAGCCCGGCATGATAATTTCTGCATAATAAAGATAATCTGGGTTAAACAATATGTTACGGTTATTGGCGGTTACAATTTTAGGTCTGGGTGTGATGACATCAGGTTGTACAACCACCCAGAAAGTGATTGCAAAAGTGCAGTCTTCTTCAGATACACCTTTGGATCAGGTGCTTAAAATGAGGCCTGACCTGCGTGAAGAACTGGCAACAGTCGAGATTCGTCAGTTCTTTAATCGTGTTGAGTCACCGACAGTTGGACAGGTGAAAGTAACTGAAACAGGTCTGATGGATGATTCGGTGAGATCGATTCAGACCATTTATCATTTTAGGAAAGAAGATAAAAACTGGAAAATGCACAATACTGAAAAGCTCTATCAGTGTGTACGAGGTTCAAATACCAAAACTTTCCAGAAAGCAGCATGTCCATAATAATGTTTGATCTTTAAACAAAACTTCGTTAAAAGCGTATCTTCAGGATGCGCTTTTTTGCTAAGAGAAATTATGGATCAATTCATAGATTATATTTCAAATAAATTGTTGACCTATGAGGGCTTCAGTGAGCCCCTAATGGATAAAAACGGAAATACTGATAAAAAGAGAATGGTAGTTCACGTATATACTTGGTTGAAACAATTTGATCCTGATGAACAAGAAAATTTAGTCAGAATTACAGCTAATCTTCTACAAAAAGCTTACATTGAAAAAAATTATGAACAGCAATTTATTGAGAAACAATTTGAAAATGAATTAATAAGAAGAGGAAACTTAATAGCTACTCCATTAACAATTCAGCGAAATGGAGAAAGTCAAAAAACTATGGTCGGTTTTTATAATAAGCTGGTGGAAGAAAAAGGTTTAGAATACGATACACAAAATTATTTGTATCTAGATGACTTCATGTTTAGTGGAGGACGAGTCTTTAATGATTTATCTAATTATATTCCTTTAATTAAAAGAAATATAACTATTATTGTTTTAGTTATTGGATGGCATACTTCCGGTCAATATTACCAAGCAAATGCACTTGGTAAAAAAATCGAAAAACATAATAAAGAAAATAATTTAAATATTGAGTTAAAGTGGCTATCTATTGAGAATTTAAGACTTGAAAATAGATTAATTTATAATAATAGATCTGATGTTCTGTGGCCAATGGAACAGACTTTAGATTTACCTGAGCTTATGACTAGAAAGATCCCAGGTTTTAAATATAGAACTGGTTTTATAGAGAGTAAAATTTTTGATAATCATAATGATAGAATTTTTCTAGAAAAAATCTGTCTTAAATATGGGTTCAAAATTATTGATAGATGTACTAATGTTCATAAGACTACAAGACCATTAGGAAATTCTAAATTTGATTATGGCTTTGGTGGATTAATATTTAATTATAGAAACTGCCCAAATAATACGCCTTTAATTTTTTGGTGGGGAAGTAATGATCCGCATCATTTTATGAGCCGACAATGGTATCCATTAATGCCAAGAAGAGTTTATTAAAAATGGATAAATTAGCTGAAAGAATTTATAACCCTAATAATGAAGATTTAGCTGTATTTAAAAAAACACATGAAGAGTGGGGGGGATATTCTAATATGGCTGCCGGTTTTCCTATTATTGTTAATAATACAATTATAAGATCATCGGAAGCATTGTATCAAGCTCTTAAGTTTACTGGTCATCCAGAAATACAAAGGAAGATTATTTCTGAAAAAAGTCCGATGACAGCGAAAATGGTTAGTAAGCCTTATAAAAGCCTTATCAGAGAGGATTTTGACATTATCAAAATTAAACTTATGAAATGGAGTGTAAGAGCTAAATTACTTTCTAATTATGATAAATTTAAAGCTTTATTATTAGATTCAAATAATAAAATCATTGTTGAAGAGTCAAGAAGAGATTCTTTTTGGGGTGCTAAAAGACAACCAGATGGAACGCTAGTTGGGGTGAATGTTCTTGGCAGAATTTTAATGGAACTAAGATATGAACTTCAAATAGGGAAGGACTTAGAGGTTTTAGGGCGATTAGATATTCCTCATTTTGATTTTTTAGGAAATCCTATTAACCCTATTTATAGAATAAATTTAAGTGAAGAGACACAGTCAAAAAATATTCAGAGTGATTTTTTTTATTGAAAATTTTTCTTAATATCTTAAAGTTTTTAATAAAAAGGCACACAGATTTTAAAAACAGACTCTGCTACACTTCGCTGAATTTTCTAATTCAAGCTCTTTTAAAGTTCTAAAAAGAGTAATTGAGTATTAACTCTTCCATGCAAAACGCCCAAACCCACAAACTGACCCGTGCCACACTGATGTTTCCTCTGGCACTGGTGCTGTTTGAATTCTCCGTCTATATCTGTAATGACCTGATCCAGCCGGCCATGTTGGCCATTACCCGTGATTTTGGCGTAAGCAGTTCCTGGGCACCATCTTCTATGTCCTTTTTCCTGTTAGGTGGGGCATTTGTTGCCGCAATTTTAGGACCCTTATCAGACCGATTAGGCCGTAAAAAAGTCCTGCTCGGTGGCGTAGCTTTTTTTGTAATCTGCTGTCTGGCGATTTTACTCACACCGAATATTCAAAGCTTTCTGTTCCTGCGCTTTTTACAAGGTTTTGGCTTGTCCTTTATTGCTGCTGTGGGTTATGCCGCGATTCAGGAAAGTTTTGAAGAACGCGATGCCATTAAAGTCATGGCACTTATGGCCAATGTCTCCTTGCTGGCACCACTTTTAGGGCCAGTAGTCGGTGCCTTTATGATTGACCATGTCTCATGGCACTGGGGTTTTATCGGCATTGCCTGTCTGGCATTTCTGAGCTGGTTTGGACTAAAAGCGAAGATGCCGAATCCGAATATCAGTATTCCCAAACAGCCACTCAGCTATATTATCGATGACTTTAAACAGGTCCTGAAAAATAAGCGTTTTGTGATTATGACCATGGCATTGCCACTGGTGAGCTTGCCCTTGATGCTATGGATTGCATTATCTCCCGTGATTCTGGTTGAAGAACTAGGCTTGAGCAGCATGCAATATGGCCTGGCTCAGTTTCCGGTATTGGGTGGCCTGATTCTGGGCAATATCATTCTGCTAAAAATTATCGACAAGATGCCGCTCGGTAAAACAGTGATGCTGGGTGTGCCATTGATGTTGTTTGGAACCATTTTGCTTTTAGTGGGAATGCTGATTCCGGATTATTTTCTGCATTGCCTGATTATCGGTACCACTTGCATCAGTCTGGGTGAAGGGATCAGCTTTTCGGTATTGTACCGGTTTGCGCTGATGTCATCTGAAGTGTCTAAAGGCACGGTTGCGGCAACGGTATCTATCTTGATGATGCTGAGTTTCTTTATCGTGATTGAAGTAGTCAGAATTGCTTATGAAGCTTTTGATCTTTGGGCTTATTGCGGTGCCTCGTTTATTTTAATTGCGCTGTGGTTTAGCTTGCCACGTATCCAGCTGAAACAAATAATGCTGGACAGAAAAGGGCGAGGAGAGTTTTAAAAGAATTCCTCCCTTTTAAATGTTTAATCAAATGAAGCTATTTACTTTATGTGCCTCAAATACAAGTATTCAATGTTCTCTCTCCCTATGGGAGAGAGTTAGAGAGGGAAATATTAATAAAATAACCTCACCCTTGCGCAGCAGTGCTGTTCATCTCCTAAAGGGAGAGGGAACGTCCATTATGGATTTAATAATGATTAGAATTCAAAAGTTAAGCTTCAGCCGGCTGCTCCAACTTCTTTAATTTCATATCAAAGATAAATGGCCCAAATGGCAGAATTGAAGCGATCAAGCCCAAAATAAACATACTCAGAGACCATTTCTGTTTTTCACATACCGCAAATAACACTACAAGAAAAAGCACGAAAAGAACACCGTGACCCATGCCGATATATTTTACCAGAATCGGGTTATCCATCATGTACTTGACCGGCATGGCAATAAATAACAGCAGCAGAAATGAAATACCTTCAAGCAATCCAACCAGACGCAAAGTTTTAATATTCACGCGCACTCACTCTTCTATGTTCTATTCAATCAGGCTTGAGTGTACCCAATCTGCCGATTTAAGCAAAATGAAATTTATAGAATAAAATGAATTATTTTAAATACTTATATCCTAGTGCTCCGCTTGGTTATTTGATTTCAACTGCCAGTAATTGCTGTCTTAGAGACAATAATTCAGGCAAGGTTTCCAGTAACAGACTGATCTGTTTAAGTACCAGCAGCAGGTGGGTGGAAATATGTTCCTGCTGACTCAGTTGCCGGATTTCTGCCAATTGGCCTTGAATGTCTTGCTGCGGTACATTTTCAGGATTTGACAGCGCAGTGGTTAAAGTTCGCTGACAGGCAGAAAGCAGTTGCAGAATTTGCGGATCAGATACCTGTTCACGATGGCTACCCAATGCGGAAATATAACTAAGCTGACTGTGACTATAAACCAGATAACGGAAAGCATTGCGAATCAGCACCGGATCGGGATTTGGTTCGGTACTCAGACTGGAAATCATATTGGAAAGGTCAATCTGGGCATTGTGGGCCAAACGACGTGCTGTCCGATAAGCAATGCTGTTATTTTTGCCATGCTGATATTGCTCCAGAATAGCCAGTAAATAGTTCAGCGTCGCTTGGGAAGATTTTTTGATGTTGCTGGAAATATTACGGAAATTCCAGTCTGGCCAGATGCAGCTGACCGCCAGCCAGGCGATCAGACAGCCAATCAGGGTATCGATAATGCGGGGCAGAATGACTGCATAGCCAGCGCCTTTCAGATTAAAAATCAGCAGTACTACTAGGGTCGCCATTAATGTAGCCATAGCATATTTCTTGGAGCGTAAATAGAAAAAGCCGACACCAAAAATCACCGTAAGCAGCAACTGGCCTTCAATACTTGGTACAAAATACAGGATTGGAATTCCCAGGATGACGCCGAGCAATGTACCCAAAGTTCGCAGTTTTAAACGGCTTTTGGTAGCGAAATAACTGATCTGGCATACAAACAGACTGGTCAGCAATATCCAGTAGCCATTTTTGGCAAAGGGCAATAGGGAAATTGCATAGCCAACCAGAAAGACCAAAGCGATCCGCACCGCATGACGAAACAGCGCCGATTGCGGTCCCAAATGGGGTTTTAATTTCAGCCAAAAATCCGCGGGTCCACGCAGGTCATCATCAAACAGGCTGGAATCATCAAAATGTTTTGGATAATCCGGACGGTAAATGGCTTGTCCATCCTGCAAATGTTGCAGCTGTTCATGCACACTCAGCAGATTGCTCAGAATGAGCTGTAAGTTTTTCACTTCAATATTCTGGGGGTGCTGCGCAATCCAGTCCTGCATAGAGGCTTCTAATGCTTTGAGTGCCAGTTGATGCTGTTCAGGAAGTTGATAAGTTTCATTACGCAATACGCAAGTAGCCAACTGCTGGCAGGCAAGCGCCTGCAAGTGAATATTTTTCTGAATCCGAAAGATCAGATCGGTACGGCTAAAATGCTGATGAATCTGCTCATAATGCAGATAGTTGGCAGTCGCCTGTTCATGGATATCCTGAGTCAGAAAATAAAGATTCAGCCAGTAAATAGTTTTATGATTCGGACGTGAGGCTTTGAGTCGGGTCAGTAAAGAATCTTTGGTGCGGTTAAAGCTTTCAATGACTTGGGTATTTTTTAAGGAAAGCTCGTAGAGCAGCGGCTCGACATTATTCTGATTATCTGGATCAAATAATTTGGCTTTGGTCGATAGCAGCTCTGCCATCTGTTGCAGGTTGATGGACAGATTTTCCTGAACCTGTAAAGTTGGACGAATCAGATAAAATAGGATAGAAGTCAGGCCATACCACAGTACACCAACTACAAAATACAGCGGCTGTTCGTACCAGTGCGCATATTCTCCCAAGCCAAACATGGTGTAAATGGACAGCAATACAGTGCCAAATGAAATGGTGGCATAACGCTGTCCCAAAGCCCCCATTAAGATAAATACGGCACTAGAAAGTGATAGCCAGAGTGCAAACCAGATTTTATAGGGATGCAGAAATTCCAGCATGCTACTGACCGCAAAAAACAGCAGCATGACCAGCCCCAGATTGCGCAGCCTTAAACTTAAACGGTCATCAAAATCGGTCAGGGCGGTGGCAATTGCCCCTAAAGTGACCGGAACAATCAAAGTCTCATAGCCGAGAAGCTTTAGACCAAAAGTCGTTCCTGAAAGCACAATGAACATCTGCAAACAGTAAGTCATCAAGGCACTGGACTGAAAAGGCAACAGGGCTTTTTTAAGTATGTGCTGAAGAGGATGCAATATGGAATCTGAGCTATTCACAAGAATATGATCCGTGGTATTTGACTGCCGGTTTTGAATGCAATTTAAGCGCCAATTTCAAAAGAAATATCTACTAAAAAACGGGCAAGAAGCCCGTTTTTGAATGCTAATAATCTGTAATAAATCAGATTACGCCACATGCAATACGTTCACCGCCACCGCCTAATGGCTGCGGTTCATCTGAATAGTTATCACCGCCTGCATGGACCATGATGGCACGACCCTGAACATCTGCCAGTTTCAGGCGTGGCGCAAGCAGAGTCACACGTGCTGTACCATCAGTGTTTACTTTAAGGGCTGGTAAGTCACCCAGATGACCCGTCATGGGTGTGCCATGATGAGGTGCCTGATTCGGGTTATAGTGACTGCCGGCAGCAAGTGCAGCACCTAGTTTGCCATCTTTTTCACCCGGTGCACATGAACCATTTTCATGAATGTGGAAACCACGCTCACCCGCAGGAAGCTGTTTCAGGTTAGTACGAATCACCAGGCCCGCCGGGCTGTCACTCAATAATACGGTACCAATCGATTCACCGACGCCCTGTGCAGAGACTGCATTCAGGGTCACGGTTTTAACATTTTCAGTCGAAGTAGAGGTTGAAGCGCAACCGGTAAAAAGTGCGGCACTGACTGCGCACAAAGCTGTAAGTTTAAACAATGAAGACATAATTATCACACCTTGATCTTTATTCTGCTTTTCGGAATCTATTGAAACAGAGCAAGACCAAAAGCACTATGGAAAATCGGTACTTAAATGTTTTAATTTGTTTAAGCCAGTCAGTCTGGTGATTTCGGTGCCTTGTTACGGCGCAGACGGAATTTTTTCTTCGGTTCAACCTCATGCGCCATAGTGGCTTTAGGCATCATCAAAGGTTCATTCAGGTTGCTTTCATGTAGCCATTCACGCCAGATGGCCAGTAGTACGGCCAGAATCACCGGTCCAATAAAGACACCGACCAGACCAAAACTGGCAATGCCACCCAAGACACCAAACATGATCAGCAGGAATGGAATTTGTGTTGCGCCTGAAATGACCAGTGGACGAATCACGTTATCCGCTGTACTCACAATACAGACACCCCAGATCATGACCCCTACGGCTTCAATGGTCTGTCCTTGCGAGAATAGCCATAGCGAAACTGCACCATAAGCAACAGGAGGGCCAAAAGGAATTAAAGCAAAGATAAAGGTGATAATGGTCAGTACCATTGGGTTCGGTACGCCAGCCACAAAGTAGCTGATACCTGCCAGTAAAGACTGGGCAATCGCCGTTAAACCTACGCCATAGACCACCGCACGTGTAGTATCCGAAATTGTAGCCAGATAATGATGAATACGTGGACCGACTACCATTTCAAAGGCTTTACGCACCTGATTTAGAATGGTATGGCCATCACGATAAAAGAAGAATAACGACAGCACGGCAAAACACAGCTTGAAGACATTTTTACTGATTTCATTCAGCACAACTTTACCGTAATTCAGATGACCCTGAATCCAGACTGAAATGGTTTGTGCAATGCTATTTGGATCGGCATTTATCTCATTCAGGGTACGGGTAATTTCCTTACCCACAAGTGGCAGGCCGCGAATAAAATCAGGAACACTAAGATGACCTGAGAATACCTGTTTTTGTAATTCAAAATACAGATTCCGGCCTTCGTGTTGCAGCATAAAAATGGCAAAGATAAAAGGCAGACCAAATACCAGAATTACACCCAGAATCATAATGGTCGCGCTCAGCGTTGGCCGATTGCCACTCATTCTTAAGATCGACTGATACAGCGGCCAGGTCATGTACGCAATAATGGCTGCCCAAACTACAGGAATGATGAAATACTTGAGTATGTGAAAACTCAAAAAAATCAGAATGAAAAACAGTCCAAATAATAAGACTTTTTGTAGTGTGGGCGCGTATTGTTGCACTGAATTTAGAAGCTCATTTTTTAGGTCGTGTCAGGCATATTAACTGAAAAAAAAGCGATCGAAAACGATAGTGCAGGAAGTAGTACGATTATTTTCCTTAGAATAAAAAGAAGAGGCTAAAAATAACAGAACTAGAACCATTGGCTTGGATCGTCAATAATGGCATTCAATAAAGGTTGCCATTGATCCTGTAATTCCCGGTACATCTTCTGCTGTTTATCAAAAATAGACAGGCCTTGCATGGCCAGTCGGCTATAGGGTGCACGTTCAGAAATCCAGGTAACCGGTTGCTGATCAATTTTATTAAAGAATTGCTGAATGTCCTGATTGCGGGCTGCATTAGGTTTGGTGCGGTTAGCGAGGAGCAGAATTTCAACCTTGCCTTTACGGATACGTTTAATATCCTGCAAATGTTTGAGAAAACGGCGCGTAGAATCAATATCAAAAAAAGAAGGCTGCAGCGGGATAATGATGGCATCCGCTTCACTAATTAGCTGTTCGGCATGATCTTCAGTCAGCGCTCCGGGTGCATCGATAATCAGATATTCCAAGTTTTTAGGCGCATCCCCAATCGATTTGGCATTTCGCCAGTCCAGACTCTGAATCGGTGCGGCATCTTTTGGGCGATGTTTCAACCATTGCAAGGTCGATTTCTGGCTGTCCGCATCGGCCAGAGCAACTTTATAACCCTTTTGTGCCAGGGCAGCTGTCAGGCTAATCGCAGTAATGGTTTTACCACAGCCACCTTTCTGATTTGCAATTAAAATAGTTTTCATGACCCGGGATGATTTAATTCTGCTCCCGCCTAGCATATCATTCTTTGCAGGCTTACTGGATGGCAGACCCTTTCAACTTCAGTCGAAGGTAGGCAGCAAAATAAAGCAGATTAGGAAGATTGAATGTCCATTGGAATGGCTATGCTGATTGGTGCCTGTATTGGAGTGGTTTTAACTACCCTGATTCTGGGCCAGACGCGAAATGGTCGAATTAAAGCAGAATATGAACAATATATTGCCGAGCTGGAGCTGGAACATCAGCAAGCTTTAGTCGCTGCACAAAAACGCAGTGTGAATACCAGTCGTGCGGTACTCAAAGGCAAAATGGCCGAGCAGTTGGCACCGATCATGCCAGAGTTTCAATATCTGCCTAGTGATGCCAAATTTTTAGGTGATCCGGTGGATTATGTGGTCTTTGATGGTTATACCGATTTTCGTGACGGTGAGGGACTGGCTGAAGATATTGAAGTGGTTTTGATTGATATTAAAAGTGGAGGTGCACGTCTGACCAAAGGCCAGATGGCAATTGCTCAAGCCATTCAGGAAGGGCGGGTACGTTTTGAGACCATCCGGATTGATTTTGAAGACTGAAGGACAGCAAGCTTCAACGCTACACTATGGATAAACTGATTATTGCCGCAGCACTGTTTGCGCTTGGACTATGGATCTGGTCGGAATACTTTCGGGCGATTCCGAATCTGGAGCAGGCCGGGGTACTCAAAAATTTTCAGGTAGAATCGATTGAGCCGCATCAGGCTGAATATCGCGTACTGGCTAAACAGTATTATGGGCCTGAGCGCCGTACCATTCATCCAGCCAGTCCGGTGGTGGGAAGTTTTAATGATCTGGCCTATGTCAGTAATATTGATCTGTTACTAGCAGTACCGGAAGTATCCAGTGCTGTATTTAAACCATTCAAGCTTGAGCAGGACAGGCGTTGTTTTAATATGACCGCTACAGACGCACAAGCCAATCCTGCGAACATTCAACCTCATTTGCTGAACCTGAGTGTGATTGCCGCCAGCGAAGTTGTTGCCAATAAGGTTCGCCGTTTAAAAGCAGATCAGCGGATCTGGCTGCAAGGGGACTGGGTACAGGTCAAATCAGCGACCAGCCAGCAAGAATTTCAGGTTGGAATAGGCAATCCAAGATCAGCCCAATGCCGTCTGTTCAGAATAACTGATTTAAAAGTACTGGATTAAAGCGGTTTATGCGCTCTAGCTAATAGCATGCGTTGCCCAATTTTTGGAATACCTTCGGCCTCGATATAATGAACTTCATCTAGTTCAAACCCAGCCTCTAAAAGAGCGGTTTCAATATCCCGGTTAAGATGACAGCCATCTGCTACTTTTTTCTGGATCGGGGTGAGTAAATGCTGCAAGCACTGAATGTTGAGATGCTCTCGGTTTAATACATGCTCAACCAGATGAAAATGGCCGCCCGGCATCAAAACCCGGTAAATTTCATGCAGACTTTGATGCAGATCCGGAATACTGCATAAGGTCCAGGTTGATACGATATTTTCCAGACTATTTTCTGCGAAAGGCAGAGCTTCTGCACGGGCCTGAATCTGTTCGACTGCAAAAGGGCTTTGACTGATGCGCTGCTCAGCCAGTTTAAAAATGTCCAGGTTAGGTTCCAGCGCATAGACTTTATCGACGGCCTGATAAAAAGGCAGATTTAATCCTGTACCGAAGCCAATTTCCAGGACTTCACCTGTAATAGTCAATAATAATTCGCGGCGAAAATCCATCAGGGATGGGGTCTGCATGACCTGATTTAGCAAATGTGGAAAAATATGTTGTTGATAGAATTTATACAGCATGGTCGCATTCAAATTATTTTTAGACAGGCTTAGATTAACCGAAAATAATCAGATTAGCTAAAGCCCTCCGCTCACCAAAATTGATCAACTTGTTACTAATTTCAACTATTTATTCATTAAAAAAATCGTACTATCAAGCAAGATATTCTTGAAAAGATTTGATGGAATAAAGACAGAATTATGTTCAAACATCTTCGATACTATGCTTTGGCGGCCAGTCTTTTACTACCGCTTTATGGTCACACTTCTGTAGACCATAATGTTGCCAAAGGACTGCCACCGATGGCTAAAGACCAATCTATTTCAGTCTTGCAGCCGTTTAAAGGTGATTTCCGCATTCTGGGATCAAAAATTTATACCGACGATGAGCAGGCCAAGTTCTCTCCGATCGATTATGCGGTGAGTTGGGGGCTGTTTGCACAACCTGAAATTGCCCGGCACATTACAGTCAACCAGTATAACCGTTACCTGAACTGGAAAATGGATCGCGTGCCAGTGCCTATTGAACAGGCTAAACAGATGGTATCCAATATGCACATCATCCCTGCCAATCCACAAATTGCCAAAGCAATTAAACAGGTAAAACGTGGGGATCTGGTGCGTTTGCAAGGGGAACTGGTGGAAGTACGTGATAAAGACCTCGTCTGGAAATCCTCTTTAACTCCAACCGATACCGGTGATGGCGCTTGTGAAGTGTTTCGGGTCAGCTCAATCAAGTGGATTGAGAAAGTGGGTAAAGGTTAAAACTGGAAAACTTATGGCTTTCTGAAAGGGTCGCTTGGAGTGTTTCAGGGTGACCAGGCTTTATTGATATTTAATTTATTTTTAGCCTTATAGTTTTTCATTTTTAAAGTGAACTACTTCTTCCAAAAAATAATTTTAATCTTAAATATGAATGTCATTTTGTTCTGTTATTTTGATATAAAAAACCGCCAGAAATAGGCGGTTTTTTATTTTAAAGACATGCTTATTTGGCAACCAGTGCTTCACCTTCAAAGGCAATGCCATCCCAGCCATTTTGCATGAACTGGCGGATATTCTGATGATCCGTTGCTTCTGGTGTGGCCAGTACAGCCGCATAGTGTTCTGCAAACAGGCTCAAGGTTTGTGCCTGATCTAGGCCATTCAGTTTGGCAAATGAAAATACTTTGGCACTGCCTTGGTTTTCAGTGGCAGCATTAGCCTGTTGGCCATTTTTAAAAGCAGTAGGTGTATGAGCATAGTGCGCATCGATATATGCAATCACATCTGCAAATTTAGCTTCGCCCGCAGCCAATTGAGCCAGTAATTCCTGAGCCATGTGGATTCCCTCTAACTTAAATCAATTTGAATGGCGTCGAATATACCAATTTTTTGGCAAAGGTCCATGTTCATTCTGCAATTTTAGGTGCATGATGTTATTCATTATTCTCGTCCCACATGGTGGCTGAGAAAAGGTTTAAGATCGAGTAAAGACGGAGTAGACATGAACTGGCTTTTGGTGGCAATGGGCGGGGCAATCGGGGCAACACTGCGTTATGGAGCAGGAATGTTGATTGCCAAGCCACAGATGCTATTTCCGTGGCCGACCTGGTGGATCAATATTATAGGCTGTCTGTTTGCCGGGATTTTCTTTGCCCTTAGCCAGAAATACAGTTTCCTGCAAACTGAAGCACGGCTATTTTTGATGGTAGGCATCTTGGGCGGCTTTACGACTTTTTCCAGTTTTAGCCTAGAAACTTTTCAGCTGCTTAAGCAGGGTGCAGTCACGATTGCCCTCAGTTATGTGATCTCTAGTGTGATTGTCGGAGTATTGATGCTGGGTGTGGGCTTCTATTTAACTCAGCTGGCTTTAGCGCAGGCATAAAAAAGTCAGGAAATTGGAGGTAATTTCCTGACATAAACCGCGATTTAAATTGAGAGTAAAAATCGGAGGTTTTAAGTTTAACCACGTTTAAAACGGGCAAAACGTTTGTTAAAGCTCGCTACGCGACCTTCATTACTGGTTTGACGTTGCTCACCGGTATAAAACGGATGTGAAGCACTCGAAATATCCAGGGTGACATAAGGATAGGTCTTACCTTCATATTCCTTGGTCTGGCTAGAAGTCATGGTGCTGCCAATCACGAAGTAGGCATCAGCATTGGTGTCATGAAATAAAACTTCTCGATATTCGGGATGAATGTCTGGACGCATCGTAATATTCCTCTTGTAATTTAAGAGTAATGTTATAATGTAACATTTGATATTTCAAGTGAAGTAGGGTTACAGCTTGTAAGCTTATTACTTCAACTTAACTGCGACTTGGCACGATTTCTTCAAATACATCACTCAAATCATCATGTACTTTCAAATGAATCAAGTTCCAGTATTGTCCGGAAATAGTACGGTTTACCATCAGGGTATCCGGCGACGGTTTGAATACATCCCAATATTTCAGAGAAGGTTTGAGCAATTCCATTCCATCATGATGTGCTGAGTTTTCAGCAAAATCATAATTAGTGGTTAAAGGACGCATCAGCACTTCTAGCCATTGCTCATACAGATCGGCCGGGAATTTTCCGGTTTCTGTCAGGGTATGCAAGGCATCCAGTTGCTGTTCAATGGTCGAAATATCCTTGTCACGGGCTGCATGGATCAACTCTTTGAAATGAGTAATGATCTCGGTAGAAAGCGTTTTAACACCGCCGTAATCGTAAATAATCACCGAGCCATCTTCACGGAAGGCAAAGTTCCCTGGATGCGGATCACAATGGAAACGTTTCAGATAGAAAATTTCCTGACCAATCGCACGGAATAAACGGCGGCCTAGGGCATTACGGGTTTCTAGCGGCCATTGGCTGGCTGTTTCCATACTTTCACCCTGTTCCAGGCTTAGGGTCAGAATATGGCGGGAAGAATATTCACTAAATACTTTTGGAATCACAATTTGGTGATCGAGTGATTCATGAAAGGCACGTGCCACTTCCAGATTCTGAGCTTCAATTTCATAATTGAGTTCATTGTCCAGACTATGCTGGATTTCCTTGAATAGCTGATCCTGCAATTTGCGGTCAATTTTTAGTACACCCATCAAACGCAAGGCCAGACGAACCTGTTTCAGGTCACTTTCACAGGCTTCTTCCACTCCCGGATATTGCACCTTGACCACAACCTGCTGGCCATCGGGTAGAGTCGCTTTATGCACCTGTCCGATCGAGGCTGCGGCAAAAGGCTGCTCATCAAACTGCTGGAATAGGTCCTGCAAAGATTTACCTAATTCTTTTTCAACCTGTGACTGAATCTCTTTAAATGGCATCGGTGGAGCCTGACGCTGCAATTTGGAAATGGCTCGAGCAACTTCAGGCGGGAAAATATCTTTATATTGCGAGGCAATCTGGCCGACTTTCATCACCGCACCTTTCATTTCCCCCAAGGTATCAGCAATCTGTACTCCAATATCCTGAAATAATTTACTGCGTGCAGCATTTTTCTGCTCTTCATCCGCAGTTAAATTTTTAATCGAATTGGATAGGGTTTTACTTGCAATACTTGCGGTCATTCCAGCCAATTTCATAAAGCGGCGACCAGGCGTTCGAGCCGTTTTTGCCATGCGAGATTCCTCAAAATCACCATTTTTATGGGTGTATTTGATCATAGGTGACAAACTATAAATTGCCTATATTTAATTGTAGATGTTATGTTGCAAAGCTTCTCAAAGTATTCATATTTACTTGATATTGTTCACTTGATTTATGCAATTTTTAAACCATCTTGGTGTCTGTACGGCAGTTTTTGAATCAATTATTTAATTATTCTGGAGAGAGCAAAGCATGATTTTTGAGTTCCTTTCCATGATGAAAGTCTTAAAATAATCGCATCTCAAGATCAAGAAATTTCAATGAAAGTCTATCGATATTTTACTGGTAAAGATGATGTGAATTTTTGTGCCCGTGTGACCAAGGCACTCAATGAAGGCTATGAACTTTATGGTGCACCGACCATGACCTTTAATGGAACAGATGTCATTGTCGGGCAAGTGGTGATTAAGGAAGTGGCGGATGAGTCGGAAATTCCACAGGGATTAAAAGATGCGTTAAATCAGTAATTCAATGCATCTTTTTAAATAATAAGAGGATTAGGCATGCTGGCTTAAACGTTTATTATTACCATAAAGCCGTGCCAGCAATAAAACACAGGCCACGCTCAGACCGACAATCAGACCGACCCAGACGCCTGCCGCACCCATATCTCCAAAACGGGATAGATAAACCCCTACAGGAAAGGCAATCACCCAATAGGCAATCATGGTGATCCACATGGGACCTTTGGTATCCTGCATGCCGCGTAAGCAACCTGCAGCACTGATCTGCCAGGCATCCATCAGCTGATAGGCCACAGCAAAGAGCACCAGATAAAGCGCAATCTGGGTCACCATAGGATCAGAGGTATAAAGCGCTACGATTTCACTACGGAACACCCAGAGTAATAACATGATGAGCAGAGCCAAAATCGTCGCGGTCATCAGACCTAAGCCTTGCACTCTACGCATGGCATCCCAGTTCTGTTCACCATAATAAGTTCCCACCCGAATGGTTAGTGCAATGGCGAGAGACATCGGAATCATGAACAGCTGTGAGGTAACAGAAATAGCAATCTGGTGAGCGGCCACAATGGTTTCACCCAATGGGCTCAAGACTATCGCTGCGGTACTAAAAATACTCACTTCAAAGAAAATTGCCAGTCCGATCGGAAAGCCCAGCTTTAAAATCCGTTTCAGCCAATATCCGTTCAGCTTTTCCCAGTGACTAAATGGCTGACTATTTTGATAAACCCGATTTTTAAAAATATACAGTGCCAGACTCATTAACATGAGCCACTGCAGAATTGCGGTGGCAAAACCACAACCGGCACTGCCCAGTGCCGGAATAGGGCCAACTCCATACATAAAAATGAAGTTTAATGGAACCAAAAGCAGTAGCGCCATGAGGCTAATAGCAGTGACCGGACGTGGATAACCAATGGCTTCAGAATAACCACGTAAAGCCGCATACATGGTCACAGCAGGCATACCAAAGCCGATGGCATGTAGGAACAGACCAGCCTTAGGTTGCAAGCTTTCTGGGACACCTAGTAAAGGTAAAGAGAGGGGCAAAACTTGTAAAACCAGACCCGCAATCACCCCAAGGATGAATGCGACCCATAATGATTGTCGCGCAATTGTGGCAATTTTCTCAGGTGTACGTGCGCCTTTGGCTTCCGCCACTAAAGGTGTAGTGGCGATCATGATGCCACTGAAGAGTAGCATGACTGGAATCCAGAGGCCGACACCAACCGCAATCGCTGCCAGATCAGTTGGTGAGAGACGCCCGGCCATAATGGTATCAATCAGGCCCAAACCTGCCTGGGAGAATTGTGTGACCAGAATGGGCAACATCAGATGGAACAGCTGTTTTAATTCATAACGACGGGTTGTGGCTGTCAAAACATTCGACACAAAAATTACTCATTAGTGATCATGTGCTTAGAGATAAGGTTTAGCGTTGTAAAGTGAGAAGCACACCAATAAAAATCACCACGCCACCTAAAAGACGTTGCCAGTTCACCGGCATTTTTTCATTGCCCAGCAGACCAAACTGATCGACGATCATGGACATCACCATCTGACCAAAAATAATCATTCCGGTCAGTGTCAGGAAGCCCATTTTAGGTGCAGCATAAATGCTCATGCTGATCGCATAAACACCCAAAAAACCACCTAACCAGAGATACCAGGGAATTGCCATCAGCTCCTGTAAGCCTGGTTTGGGATGTGACTGAAACAGCACGATGCCGGCAAGTACTATTGTACCAATCAAAAAGGAAAAAAATGCAGCTTGAATAGGAGAATATAAATATTCTTTTAATTGGGTATTAATAGCCGTCTGTAAGGTCAGCAAGACCCCGATTGCAAAGACCAAAGGCAATAAAATAAGGAGCTGGGAGGATATTTTCATAATTTTAACTATCTAATTCTATTTAAATTTTTAAGCATTAGGTGATGGCGATTTTAATTTTAGCAGTGTTGTTGCCGAGTCATGTTAAAATTACGCTAGATCTTGTAGTTGTTTTTGAGTAGTTCTTTGGCTGAATTGAATCCTGCACTTATTCCCTTATCCCTGTATATCCATATGCCGTGGTGCGTACGTAAATGTCCGTATTGTGACTTTAACTCGCATGCCGTGCCTGATGGGGAATTGTCTCTCGAGCTGGAGCGGGAATATCTGCATGCGCTGGTAGAGGACTTTAAAACTCAGGTTGATTTTGCCCAAGGCCGTTCGATTCATAGTGTATTTATCGGTGGGGGAACGCCATCACTGATCTCTGCTGCAGGTTATCAGTGGCTGTTTACCGAACTGAAAGCACTGATTCCTTTTGAAGAGAATTGTGAAATCACACTGGAAGCCAATCCAGGTACGGTGGAGCATGATCCATTTGCTGGCTATTTAGCAGCTGGTATTAATCGTCTTTCTATTGGCGTGCAAAGTTTTAATACCGAGCATCTGAAAAAGCTGGGCCGAATCCATAGCAATAAAGATGCGATCTCGGCGATTGGCCTAGCGCGTGACGCAGGGTTTCAGCGGATCAATGTTGACTTGATGCATGGCTTGCCTGAACAGACACTAGAGCAGGCACTCAATGACCTGAAACTGGCAGTCGAGAATGGTGCTACGCATATTTCCTGGTATCAGTTAACTATTGAGCCGAATACTGTGTTTTTCCGTACTCAGCCGATTTTACCGGTCGATGAAGTACTGGAAGAGATTCAGGAACAGGGCGAGGCTTATTTAAAAGCCAATGGCTTTATCAATTATGAAGTCTCTGCCTGGCGTAAAGAATTACCATCGGCACATAACCTGAATTACTGGCAATTTGGTGATTATCTGGCCATTGGAGCAGGGGCGCATGGCAAAGTGACTCAACCGGATGGTGTTTACCGTTTCCAGAAAACCCGTTTGCCTAAAGACTATTTAGCCAAAGTGCCAGCCGAACATTTGCAGTTTAAGCGCATCGAAGCGGCAGATATGCCGTTTGAATTTATGATGAATGCCTTACGTTTAAATGAGGGTGTGGAAGCGAAGCTTTATCTTGAACGAACAGGCTATAGTCTGGATACACTGGATGAATTGCTGACTTCATTGCGCCAACGTCAATTAATGGTAGAAGATGCAGAACGTCTGGCATGTACTGAGCAAGGTCACATCTTTTTAAACTCTGTGCTGGAAGAGTTTCTTTAATTGCCTAATCTATCCGAATAATTAATCCAGTTTAAAAAGAAAAAGCCCGATGAGTTACATCGGGCTTTTTCTTCTCTCTCCACTATGCATTTAAGCCATTCGGATTAACGATACTTAGGTGGCAACTTGTGATGCGGGCCATTGTGATGATTTTTGTTGAAGAAGCCTTTATGGTCTTTCTTGCCAAACTTATCATGACGATCATGCTGGTTAAAATGCGCTTTAGGAGGTGCTTTATGGAAACCCCCTTTATGCGGCATTGGTTTCTAATCAAAATGATGCGCTGCTGGCGTTGGATGACGATGATCCGGTCCAGGAGCTGCCATTACTGACATGGTAGCTGTTGTTGCGATCAAGCCAATCATTAAAGAAGAAACTAATTTTTTCATGATCATACTCATATTTATTCAATGAGTTCATCATAGGAGTCAGTGATGTAGGGAAGATGGAGCCGTAGACAAGACTTTTGTAAATTTCAGAATTTCTTTCAATTCCGTATATAAGTAATTAATAAATAACAATTTTTATTAAAACTTCTATATTTTTATGTGCAATTTTTGATTTTAAAATCATCAGAATTCTTCTCAGTTTCTTCATATTTTAACATGACTAAAATCAGATGAAGAGATTTGGGACAAGATGATGAATGAAAAGCGAATATTTTTAATTATCTTTAAAATTTAATTAATTGATCTGGAAACTAAAATTAGTCAATTTAAGGTACAAAAAAAGCACTCTAATGAGTGCTTTTTTTCATCTTCGCAATATTAGATTGCAGTGATGTTAGTCGCTGTAGGACCTTTTTGGCCTTGAGCTACGCTGAAAGAAACCTTTTGGCCTTCAGCTAAAGTTTTGAAACCTGAACCTTGGATTTCGCTGAAGTGAGCGAAAACGTCTGGACCATTGTCTTGTTGAATGAAGCCAAAACCTTTAGTTTCGTTGAACCACTTTACTGTACCGGTAACTGTGTTAGACATAATATAACCTATTGAATCTTATGGATTTATAGTCAAAATTTCAGATGACTAGCTGTAACTTTGAAAAATAAAAAGGATGGAGCTTATTGATCTTTAAAACGAAGGTTTATGACTAAAACTGCGATACTTAAAAGAAGACTAACCAAAACAAGAATTTTTCTAGTTATCGCCATCATACCCTGTATTTATAGATATTCAAGTAAATTATATGGATTATTTAATAGACGTCTGAAAATTATAGATATAAATTTGTGTAGTTTGTGTACGCAGCAGATTTTTCTTTGTATCAAGTCATCATTTTGACATATGAAAAAGAGCGCCGTAGCGCTCTTTTTAAAGCTAAAACCTAAGTTTTTGACTTAGTAATCAAAACTGAAGTGTTCTGATGCCAGTGAAGTCATGGTTTTTGATGGGTTCACCATCGCTTCAGCATGGCCTTGGGCACGCGGCAATAAACGCTCAAAGTAGAAATCAGCAGTTTTGATCTTCGCTTTATAGAACTCTGGAACTTCTGCACCATCACCAGCAACCAGTTTCGCTGAAGCCACCGCAGCTTGTTGTGCCCAGAAGTAAGCCATCATTACATAGCCTGAGAACATCAGGAAGTCCACAGAAGCAGAGGATACGATGTCACGGTCTTTACGTGCTGCCAGCATGATACGTACAGTTAACGCATTCCACTGTGCACATAGCTTGGTCAGGTCCCAGGCAAAACGGCGCATGTATTTATTGCGTGCATGCTGTCCACAGAATTTCAGAATTTCAGCGGTGTAATCACGAATCACTTTACCTTTAGAGGTTAGCAGGACCTTACGACCAATCAGGTCAAGTGCCTGAACGCCAGTCGTTCCTTCGTACAGGGTAGAGATACGTGAGTCACGAACGATTTGCTCCATGCCCCATTCTTTGATGTAACCATGACCACCAAATACTTGCATACCGTGGTTCGCTGCTTCATAACCCATTTCAGTCAGGAAGCCTTTCAGAATAGGGGTATAGAAACCTAAGTGATCATCCTGCTGTTCAAATTCAGCAGTATCACCACGCAGCAGGGCATCATTCATGTTATCTGCGATTTGTGCTGCATGATAGATCATGGCACGACCACCTTCAGCAATCGCTTTCTGGGTCAACAGCATACGGCGCACATCGGCATGGTGGATGATCGCATCCGCCACTTTTTCCGGATCTTTTTTACCAGACAGGGCACGCATCGACATACGTTCTTTGGCATATGGCAATGCACCCTGGAACGATAATTCTGCATGACAGATACCTTGAATTGCGGTACCAATACGCGCGGTATTCATGAAGGTAAACATGGCATGCAAGCCTTTGTTTGGCTCGCCAATTAAATAACCTACTGCATTGTCAAAGTTTAGTACCGCTGTTGCAGAGGCACGGATCCCCATTTTGTGTTCAATCGAACCACAGTTCACCGCATTGCGTTCACCAATACCGCCATCTTCAGTGGCAATGAATTTCGGTACGATGAACAGGGAAATGCCTTTAGTGCCTTGTGGCGCATCTGGAAGACGTGCCAAAACGATGTGCACGATATTTTCAGTTAAATCGTGTTCACCCGCAGAAATGAAGATTTTAGTGCCAGAAATCGCATAAGTACCATCAGCTTGCGGTTCTGCTTTAGTTTTTACCTGACCCAGGTCGGTACCACATTGTGGCTCAGTCAGACACATGGTTCCTGACCAGGTACCTGCAACCAGATGCGGTAGATAGGTGTTTTTCTGCTCGTCAGTACCATACTGGATGATGGTATTGATACAGCCCACGCTCAAACCTGGATACATCTGGAAAGACCAGTTTGCTGTACCCATCATTTCGGATTTGATCAGGTTTAAAGACATCGGCAGGTTTTGACCGCCAAATTCTTCAGGATAAGACAGACCTTGCCAGCCACCTTGCACGAACTGATCATAAGCTTCCTTGAAGCCTTTCGGTGTGCGTACTTCGCCATTTTCAAAATGACAGCCTTCTGCATCGCCGGTCTGGTTCAGTGGAGAAAGTACATTTTCACAAAAATCTGCCGCACCTTCTAGAATCATGTCTACCGTATCTGCATCGGCATATTCGCCATTTGACAGTTTTTGGTAATGTGCAGGGTAATCAAGCACTTCATTCATTAAGAAGCGAATATCACGTAAAGGAGCTTTATATGCTGGCATGCGTTTAATCCTGATTAAAATAGTTTTGGATTATCTGTATCGATTCTATGATTATTCACATTGGGGATAAAAAAACATTGATAAAGACAACAAATAAAAATGTCAGAAAAGCGAATCGAGAAGATCAGACAAGTTTAAAGATTAAATAACGGAACTCTCCATCTTTAAATAAGGCACTTATATTGAAAAATGCTTATCTGTCTGGACTTTAATCAATATTTAGGGAGATTGTCTAGGGGTATTTTTGTATGAATTGTACACGAATGTTAGGGGCTAATCATTGGATAAATCATGTCATTAAATCCAATTTAATTTTATTATTTTTAATGAAAGGAAAAGAGTGAACGGATTAATGGCTAACCCGTTCATCTCAAAAATATTCAGAATTAAAGAAAATCTTTCAGCTCAGGTTTTACTCCGTTCCAGATATAAAAAGATTCAATGGCCTGACCGACTAGCATGCCGAAACCTTCAGAGGTAGGGACGCCACGGGCTTTGGCTTGATCTAAGAACGTGGACGGTTTGCCATAGGCCATTTCATAGGCATGTTTAAACTGTAGAGCTTCAGGTAGTACCAGCGCATCACCACTAAGACTGGCAGAAGTCGCATTAATCACGATATCAAACTCACCGGCTAAATCAGTTAAGGCAATGGCTTGTAACTCCGCTTGAGGCACAGCGTCTTTTAGATCGGCAACCAGTTGTTCTGCACGTGACAAAGTACGGTTAGCAATAACAATCTTCTTCACACCAGCCTGTACCAATGGATAGATCACGCCGCGGGTCGCGCCACCAGCACCAATAATCAGGATATCGGTATTTTCCAGAGTCCAGTCAAGAGCACGAATAGCCTCGACTAAGCCTTGTCCGTCAGTATTGTCACCATGCAGAATGCCATCTTTCATCCATAGGGTATTCACGGCTTTGGCGATTTTGGCGCGTTCGGTAAGGACCTGGCACTGGGCAAAGGCCTGTTCTTTGAAGGGCACAGTCACATTCATGCCAATACCGCCCTGAGCAAAAAATTCCTGGATATTGGCTGTGAAACCATCCAGAGGGGCAAGGCGTTTGGTATAGGTCAGATTGACCCCGGTTTTGGCAGCGAAAGCCTGATGCAGTTCAGGAGAGCGTGATTGTTCGATGGGGTTGCCAATGACGGCAAATTGCTTGCTCATTTCACCATGTCCATGTGCGGAAATGGCCATTAATATACGTGAAAATGCAGGAGGGCTAAAGCCTGTCAGCAGTGAAAAGCAGGCTAAAGATTAAAGGTTTAGGAACTGCAAATCTCAATAATATGTTCGACAAAAAGCAAGGCCATACTAAATAAGGTTCCGGCAATCGTGAGAACACTCACAGAAATGGCAACTACATCTAGAATCAGGTTATGACTGATGACAGCGGTACTAATCGCACTAATACCAAGCGCCAGAAATAGCCAAAAGGCCAACGTAGCAGGATTAAGGTGAAGCTTAAACATTGTTATTTTTACCTAGCAGAATTTATCTTTATCAGAGTCAAGATCAAGGAGTAGATCCTGAAATATCTTTCTGAGTTGCAGTATAGAGGATTTATCCATTAAAAAAGCCCTCGATCTGAGGGCAATTTGTATTTAAATATTTTGATTGCTTTATTTTGTTTTTAATTCTGTTAACCAGTCATGTGGTTTAAGGTAGTAATTGGTCAAGCGTTTTTCTGGTGATCCTTCGGCCCATTCCGGACGGTATAACCAGCCGGTAAGAGGTGGCAGGCTGACTAGAATTGATTCAATCCGGCCACCCGTCTGCAGGCCAAACAGTGTGCCCCGGTCATATACCAGATTGTATTCCACATAACGGCCACGACGATACAGCTGGAAATCACGTTGTGCTTCAGTATAAGGCTTGTCTTGGTTGCGCTGGAAAATTGGCAGAATGGCTTCTAAATAGCCATTGCCTACAGCTTGCATATACTGAAAACAGGTTTCAAAATCCCATTGATTCAGGTCATCAAAGAATAGGCCGCCGACACCGCGCTGCTCATCACGGTGTTTTAGATAGAAATACTCATCACACCATTTTTTATGTTCCGGATAAACCTCTTCGCCAAAAGGTGCACATAGATCATGCGCCGTCTGGTGCCATGAAAGCACATCTTCATCATTTGGATAGAAAGGGGTGAGGTCAAAACCGCCACCAAACCACCAGATCGGATTCTGACCTTCTTTTTCCGCCACAAATAAACGTACATTGGCATGTGAGGTCGGGACATTCGGATTTTTAGGATGGATGACTAAAGATACACCCATGGCTTGGGCTTTAGCTCCGGCTATATTCGGATGACGTTCAGTGGCAGAAGCCGGCAGTTTAGAAATATTGATGTGAGAGAACATCACACCGCCTTTCTCAATTACCGTACCATTTTGCAGCACACGTGAACGGCCGCCGCCACCTTCAGGACGTTCCCAGTCATCAATCACAAATTCAGCTGTACCGCCACCGGCACGTTCCTGCTGTTCCAGCGCGGCACAAATCCGGGCTTGCAGGTCGAGGAGAAAATCGCGAACGCGTTGAATATCTGCAGAGGTAGGATGCTGCATCAGAACCCTCATAGGGAAATAAAAAGACTGCTTACATCAAAGCATAAAATGGCCTAAAAATTAAGGTGTTTTTCTGGATGCTCACCATCTGTAACAACATTCAACCTAATGTTTTAGAAGGATGTGTAGTGCATTAAATCCGACCAGACTACTAGGTTGAATTCTTTTTTTGAGCTCCGCACAATAACCTCAACAGCGCTTATGCAGCGCATTAACCTGACTGATAAGGTGGTAGGCATTCATGACTGTGCAGGCAAATTCTCTCATTCAAAAATATAATGTCCCCGGTCCTCGCTACACCAGTTATCCAACCGTACCTTATTGGGAAGAGTCAGGATTTTCACTAGAGCTTTGGAAGCAGACACTAAAACGTTCTTTTCAGGAGTCGAATGCGACTGAAGGCATTAGCCTGTATATCCATCTGCCATTTTGTGAAAGTTTATGTACCTTTTGTGGCTGTCATAAACGGGTGACCAAACGTCATGAAGTCGAGCAACCTTATATACAGGCTGTGCTGAAAGAATGGGAGCTGTATTGTAAGTTATTAGAAGAAAAACCCATCATCAAAGAAATTCATCTCGGCGGTGGGACACCGACGTTCTTTTCTATTGAACATTTAACCCAGCTGATTCAAGGTATTTTGTCCAAAGCCAAGATTACAGCAGAGCATGAATTCAGCTTCGAAGGTCATCCAAACAATACCACGCGTGAGCATTTGCAAGGCTTGCATGACCTGGGTTTTCGTCGGGTCAGTTATGGCGTGCAGGATTATAATGAAACCGTACAAAAAGCCATTCACCGGATTCAGCCTTATGAAAATGTTAAACAGGTGACTGAATGGGCACGTGAAATTGGTTATGAATCGATTTCGCATGATCTGGTTTTTGGTCTGCCATTTCAAAGCCTGGAGGATGTCTTAAATACCATCGATCAGACCAATTCCCTATTACCAGACCGTCTGGCCTTATATAGCTATGCACATGTACCTTGGATTAAAGGGAATGGCCAGCGCGGTTTTAAAGATGCTGATGTACCCAAAGATGAGATCAAGCGTCAATGTTATGAAGAGGGTAAGAAAAAGCTCCTGGCGCATGGTTACCATGAAATTGGTATGGATCATTTTGCGCTAGAAAAAGACAGCATGTACCAGTCCTTTCAGTCTGGGACTTTGCACCGTAATTTTATGGGTTATACCGCGTCTAAAACTCAGGTGATGATCGGACTCGGAATTTCTTCGATTAGTGATAGCTGGTATAGCTTTGCGCAGAATGTGAAAACCATTGAAGAATATTATGAACTGCTAGAGCAGAATCAGATTCCAGTGGTGAAAGGCCATATCCTGACTCAGGAAGATCTGATTATTCGTAAACATATCCTGAATCTGATGTGTAGCTTTACTACTTCTTGGGCAAAACCTGACATGAAGTTTGCTGAAATTGATGAAGTTCTAAAGCAGTTGGTGGAAATGCAGCAGGATCAGTTGATCAAAATTGAAGACTCTTCAGTCACGATTTTGGAGAAAGGGAAACCATTTGTACGCAATATTTGCATGGCTTTTGATTTACGTTTAAAGCGTCGCATGCCAGAGAACCGGATTTTCTCGATGACGATTTAAGAATCCCTCTTATTAAGAATCCCTCTTAGGATCTTATAAATCCCTCCAAACCTCCCTTTAAAAAAGGGAGGCTTTCCTATACTTATATAAAAGGAAATTTCCCCTCTTTGAAAAAGAGGGGGCAGGGGAGATTCTTTTAAAAATCTTCCTTCTGATACATATGTGCCATACGCTCATGCTTAGTTTTGAGGTATTGCTCATTGAATGGATTCAGACCCACAGTGAGTGGCACGCGATCAACCACATTGATACCTTGTTCTTTGAGTGCATCAATTTTTAAAGGGTTATTGGTGATCAGGCGGACGGCTTTTACACCTAGGTGATCCAGCATGATGCTGCACATATCATATTGACGTGCATCTGCCGGTAAATTCAGCATTAGGTTGGCATCGACCGTATCATGTCCCTGGTCTTGCAAGGCGTATGCACGGATTTTATTGGTCAGGCCAATTCCGCGTCCTTCCTGACGTAAATAAAGAATGACACCGCGACCCACTTCATTAATCAGTTTTTGTGTTGCCTGGAGTTGAGGGCCACAGTCGCATTTTAATGAAGCAAAGGCATCACCGGTTAAACATTCAGAATGTACACGGACCAGCACAGGTTCATCACTTGGTTCTTCTAAGCCTTTAGAAAGAGCGACATGTTCTTCGCCAGTTTTAGGGTCTTGAAAAACAGTAATTTTAAATTCGCCATGAGCGGTCGGTAATCTTGAAGTTGCGACAAATTCGATAGGCACAGCTGAACCCGTAAAATCCTAATAAAGTAGCTAAAGTATAGCGTAATGCTTAAACATTAGTAGAATTGCTCAGCTGAATTTATGAAGAACATTTTCTTTTTTGTAGAAAGCGAACGATAATAGTTGATAAATAGTAAGATTATTCAGGATAATCGTAGCCTGCAAATTTTTCACCCCGACGAGATCGCTGTTTAATATTGCATCGCTAGAAGCGTAGCTGAATTGAAGCTGCTACAATTCAACTATATGATCGGTTATTCCCCATTGACCTAGCTTAAGATTTTGCCAGGCTTTAGAAGGCTTTGCCATATATGCTGTATACAGAAATACCAACTCAACGCCCTGTAACACCGTTGCTTGATGCGATCGATCATCCTGAGCAACTGCGTGCACTCGAGCAAAGCCAGCTCACACAAGTGGCGGATGAGTTACGTCAATTCATTTTGTATGCTGCGGGTCAGAGTGGTGGACACTTTGGGGCCAATCTGGGTGTGATTGAGCTTACTGTCGCTTTACATTACTGCTTTAATACGCCACATGATCGCCTGATCTGGGATGTGGGTCATCAGGCTTATCCGCATAAGGCGTTGACCGGACGTCGTGAACAGCTCACTACAATCCGTGCAAAAGATGGTCTGGCCGCATTTCCGGCGCGTGAAGAATCCGAATTTGATACTTTTGGGGTAGGGCATTCATCTACCGCAATTTCTGCTGGCCTCGGCATGGCTCTGGCGCGTCGTTATCAGAACAATCCGTGTGAAGTTGTATCAATCATTGGTGATGGGGCCATGACAGCAGGTATGGCCTTTGAGGCTATGAATGATGCTGTGGCACATCAGGCTGACCTGATGGTGGTTCTGAATGACAATGATATGTCGATTTCATGTAGTACTGGTGGTTTTGCCAAGCATCTCGCTGCAATCTGGGAACGTGGCGAATTCGTCAATGTGACTGAAGATGGTGAGGCTTATGTACAGCCACATCCGGAATGGCTATATAACTCGCGTTTACATCAGGCTGCAACTGATGCCGCAGATAACCTGTTTAAAGCCATTGGTTTTGATTATTTTGGTCCTTATGATGGCCATGATGTTAAACAGCTGGTACACGTTTTTAAAGCCTTGAAAAAACGTACCGGTCCACGCCTGATCCACATCTATACCAAAAAAGGTAAGGGCTTTGCGCCAGCAGAATGTGACCAGATTAAATACCACGCGATTAGCAAACTCAATGCAGTTGCAGCCCCTAATCCAGCACCGAAATATTCGGATGTATTTGGACAATGGTTATGTGATGAAGCAGCACAGGATAAACGCCTATTGGCGATTACTCCGGCAATGTGTGAAGGTTCAGGCATGGTGCAGTTTGCCAAAGAATATCCTGAGCGTTTCTTTGATGTTGCCATTGCAGAACAGCATGCAGTAACGCTTGCCGCTGGTATGGCTTGTGAAGGTTTAAAACCGGTCGTCGCAATTTATTCAACTTTCCTGCAACGTGGATATGATCAGTTGGTCCATGATGTAGCGCTGCAAAATCTGGATGTGACGTTTGGGATCGATCGTGCCGGTCTGGTTGGTGAAGATGGTCCAACGCATGCCGGTGCCTATGACTATGCCTATATGCGTACCATTCCGAATCTGGTGATCATGGCACCAAAAGATGAGAATGAATGCCGTCAGATGTTGCATACGGCTTATCTGTATCATGGTCCGGCAGCAGTGCGTTATCCGCGCGGGAATGGACTGGGTGTGGAAATCCAGAAAACCATGACCGAGATGCAGATCGGTCAGGCAGAATTGTTGCTCAGTCTGAACGAACAATATGATGAATATGTTTCGATTCTAGCATTCGGTAGTCGAGTTCAAGCTGCAGTTGAAGCTGCTCAAGTATTTGCCAGCAAGCATGATGTGGGTGTACGCGTGGTAAATATGCGTTTCATCAAACCACTGGATACCAAAATGTTAAACCAACTGGCCCATTCAACCAGCCTGTTTGTTACTGTTGAAGAACATGCAGTCATGGGCGGCGCAGGAAGTGCAGTGAATGAGTATCTGGCTGAAGCTCAAATTGTTAAACCAATCCTGAATCTAGGTTTAGCGGATAGCTTTATGGCACAAGCAACACATAGTCAAATGTTGCAACAGGCAGGACTTGATAGCCAAGGCATTGAAAAATCAATCAATGAAGCCTGGTCAAAGCTAGGTCAAAGCGTCCTGTTATAAACTCTTAAAAAGTTTCGACACATTTTTTCCCAAAAAGCCCGGATATTTGCTAAAATATGCGGGCTTTTATGCATTATTCTTTATCAGTATCTTCAAATTTGTAGTGGGTGTTCAATGGAACCTATGGTGGTGATGGCTGCGCGTGCGGCTCAATTAGTTGGTCAAGAGCTTTTAAAAGCGCATCAAAATCGTCATAAACTCGATCTGCAAGTCGAAGAAAAAGGCATTGATGGTCCGGTAACGCGTGTAGATCGTTATCTGGAACAGTTGACCATCGATACTCTACGTAAAAGCTATAAAAATCACAGTTTCCTTGGTGAAGAATTTGGTCTGCAAGAAGGTAAAGGTCACGACGCTGATTGGTGTTGGGTGATCGATCCACTTGATGGCACACTAAACTTTATCAACGGTTTTCCGCATTTCTGTATCTCTATCGCAGTTCAGCACAAAGGTGTAACTCAACACGGTGTTATTTATGACCCGGTGAAAGATGAGCTATTCTCTGCGAGCCGTGGTCGTGGTGCGATGCTGAACCAGCGCCGTATCCGTGTAAATGTTAAAGACAGTCTGAACAATACTTTCCTGGCAGTAGGTCATGCTTACCGTACTAAACGTAATGGTGAAGTAGTCTCTTATGCCAAGAATCATTTTGATGCATTGCTCAATGTGACTGAAGCAGGTGCACAATTCCGTCGTGGTGGTTCAGCTGCCTTGGATCTGGCTTATGTCGCTGCTGGTCGTCTTGATGGTTACTTCGAGCTTGGCTTGAAACCTTGGGATATTGCAGCAGGCGAGTTAATCGTGAAAGAAGCGGGCGGTACTGTGGTTGATGCGCGTGGTGGTAGCGATTCTATGGAAAATGGTCAAGTTTTGGCTTGTTCAATGAAAATGCTGAAACCTCTTATGCAAGCAGTTGTTCCTGCTTGGGGTGAGGCAGCGAAATAATCGGGTTTAACGCCGTAAATCGAATATTAAAAAGGTATCTCTCGGGATGCCTTTTTTATTTTTTGAAAATAATTACGGGATAAATATCTTCATATTTAGATGATTCACAGCATTGATAAAAAGAAAATTGACCGGCCGGAGAATTAATTACATTTCTTTTCTTGGTTAAGTCTTGGAAATTGATGAAGAAATTAGCAGTTAAACAAAATAATCTGAAAAGCGGATGACTTTATGAATAATCCTGCTATAATCTGCGCACGCACTTAATTTCTGTTCGTTACCTGAACATTTCTCTTCTTATCATTGTGTATGCGCGTGCGGTCCAAAGAGAGGACGATATCTCGCGCCCCAATCGCTAAAGCGATTCCTTCAGGTTATGCCGTAATCATGCGTGCGTTATATCACATCGTCGTTACTCGGATCGCCGCTGAATCATCTCTTTTCAGCGTTTAATTGCTGTACCGCTTTTTGTCGATGTCCATTTGACTTTATTTTTAATGGAGCACCCAATTTCCGGGTGGAATACTCTATGAGCAAAACTTTTGCTGAATTTTCTTTGCATGAATCGTTACAACAAGCCCTTCAAGGCTTAGGTTTTACTACTCCGACTCCTGTACAAGAACAATCTATCCCTGCTGCACTAGAAGGTAAAGACCTTTTAGTATCTAGCCAGACAGGTTCGGGTAAAACCGCTGCGTTCCTTCTCCCAACTTTGAACGCACTTGCTAACCAAGATACTTTCGTACCATTTAAAGAACGTATGAAAGCGGTGACTCAACCGACTATTCTGGTGATTTCACCAACTCGTGAATTGGCACAACAAGTATGCCAAGACGCGATCGCATTTGTACGTCACATGAAAGGTGTTCGTATTGCTGCAATTATGGGTGGTATGCCATTTGGTAAACAAATCCAGCAGTTAAAAGGTGCACAGGTTGTTGTAGCAACTCCAGGCCGTTTACTTGACCTTGTTAACCGTCGTCAAATCAAACTTGACAAAGTTGACTCGCTGATCGTCGACGAAGCTGACCGTATGCTGGATCTTGGTTTCTCTGAAGACCTGGAAGCAATCGGTGACTTGGCTGCAAACCGTAAACAAACACTGATGTTCTCTGCAACTTTCGCTCCACGTATCATTACCCTTGCTGAACGCATGATGAATGAACCAGAGCGTATTGCAATTGAAACTGGTCACTCTACCAATACTGACATTACCCAGACTTTACACTGGACTGATGGCTTTGAGCACAAGAAAAAACTTCTTACTCACTGGTTAAACGAAGAAGATGTTGATCAGGCAGTGGTCTTTGCTTCTACTCAAGAAGATACAGATATGCTGGCTGAAGAACTTGCTGAAGCAGGTTTATCAGTTGTTGCTCTGCATGGTGCGATGCCACAAACCGTTCGTAACCGTCGTCTGCGCAGTATCCGTGAAGGTCGTGCAAAAATCCTGGTTGCAACTGACGTTGCAGCACGTGGTCTAGACGTACCGACAATCTCTCACGTGATCAACTTTGGTCTTCCTATGAAGAACGAAGACTATGTACACCGTATCGGTCGTACAGGTCGTGCGGGCCGTACCGGTAAAGCAATTACTTTAGCGACTTATCGTGAACGCGGTAAAATCCGTGCACTAGAAGACTTCCTTGAAGCTCGTCTAAATGTATCTGAAATTGAAGGTCTTGAGCCATCTCCACCTCCTGCACGCGGTAGCCGTGATGGCGCTGGTCGTGGTCGTGGCGGTCGTCGTGATGGCGGTCGTGGCTTCGGTGGTGGTCGTCGTTTCGAAGGCGAGAGCAATTTCAAACGTCGTGAAGGTGGTGATGACCGTCCACGTCGTAGCTTCGATGACAAACCTCGTGGCGAACGTCCTGCGTTCAGTGGTGAAGATCGTCCACGTCGTGATTTCAATAGCGATCGTCCTCGTCGTGAAGGCGGTTTCGGTGATCGTCCACGTCGTGACTTCAATGAAGACCGTCCACGTCGTGAGTTTAATAATGATCGTCCGCGTCGTGACTTCGGTGACCGTCCTCGTTTCGAAGGTAATGATGACAACCGCGGTAACCGTGTAGATTACAAACCACGTCGTGAAGGTTCATTTGGTGACCGTCCAAAACGTGATTTCGGTGATCGTCCAGCACGTCGCGAAGGCGGTTTCGGTGATCGTCCAGCACGTCGCGAAGGTGGTTTCGGTGATCGTCCAGCGCGTTCATTCGGTGATGACCGTCCAAAACGTGACTTCGGTGACCGTCCAGCGCGTCGCAACTTTGATGACAAGCCACGTGGCGAGCGTTCATTCGGTGAAGATCGTCCACGTCGTAAATTCAATGACTAATTGAATAATGTCTGAAAAAAACCAGCCTGAGTGCTGGTTTTTTTATGCATTGATTTTTTGTTTTTTCAGCATAAAATGCCTACTTCATCAACTTTTTCTGGGTTTATGATGATCCGTAATCTGAAAGTGTCTTTTTATAGTCTTTCATATTATTGAGGGGTACATGTCCTACATTGCGGTAACTTTGCTTTTGTGCAATCTGATTTATTATGTATATCGTTTTTTAAATGGATCATAGTCTGTTAAAATCGCGTCGAAATAAAATTTTTGATTACTAGAAATATATGGCCAAGCATGGAGCATTATGTTTTCCATGAACTTGACCCTTCATTTTCAAATGCTAACATGTTGAACTTCGTTCTTTTGTCATATGCATGCTGAAAAAATGCAGGAATAAACTCAGCTATGAAAAATCAAACAGCGCAGGATCCTCAGTCTTTGATTGAAGTCAAGAATTTGAGTTTCAAGCGGGGTGAGCGTGTAATTTATGACGATGTCAGTTTAAACATTCGTCGCGGACAGATTACTGCCATTATGGGACCTTCCGGAACTGGTAAAACTACTTTGTTGAGATTGATCGGTGGGCAACTGACGCCTGAACAGGGTCAGGTTTTACTGGACGGTAAAGATATTGCCAAGATGTCCCGTTCCGAGCTTTTTTCTGCACGTGCACGTATGGGCATGCTGTTCCAAAGTGGCGCTCTGTTTACTGACATGAGCGTCTATGAAAATGTTGCCTTTCCGATTCGTGCGCATACCAAATTGCCTGAACATCTGATTGCTGAAATTGTGGCTTTGAAACTCGAGTCAGTAGGACTACGTGGGGCAGAGCAAATGATGCCTTCAGAGCTGTCTGGCGGGATGAATCGCCGGGTGGCTTTGGCTCGGGCGATTGCACTGGACCCTGAACTGATCATGTACGATGAACCTTTTGCCGGGCAGGATCCGATTGTGATGGGGGTTTTAACTCGACTAATCCGCTCTCTACGTGAAGCACTGGATTTAACAACCATTATTGTTTCGCATGATGTGGCAGAGACTTTATCGATTGCCGATTACATTTATGTAGTCGCAGAAGGCAAAATCCAGGGTGAGGGCACAGCAGAGGAATTGAAAAATCATCCTTCAGCCTTTGTGCAGCAGTTCCTAACCGGTTCGGTTGAAGGCCCGGTAGATTATCAGTTTAGTCATCAGGCTTATTTAAGTGATGAGGTACGTTCATGAATGCCATTGCTGCCTTAGGTAGACGCGTTATTGAACGTGTTCAGGGAATTGGTGTTGCAACACTGATGCTGTTGCAGATTCTCTTTTCCATGCCGACCTGGCTTGGAGTAAAGCTGTTTGTTTATCAGATGTATCGGGTTGGGGTGCTGTCACTCTTGATCATTGCGGTATCTGGCCTGTTTATTGGTTCGGTACTCGGTTTGCAGATGTATACCATCCTGTCGACATTCGGTAGTGAAGCGATGCTTGGTACTGCAGTGGCTTTAACCTTGTTACGTGAATTGGCACCTGTGGTTGCTGCCTTACTATTTGCGGGTCGTGCCGGTTCTGCTTTAACTGCCGAAATTGGACTGATGAAAGCGACCGAGCAATTGTCCAGTATGGAAATGATCGGGGTCGATCCCTTAAAACGGGTGATTTCACCACGCCTTTGGGCCGGTATTTTTAGCTTGCCCATGCTCTCTGTGATCTTTGCTGCGGTCGGGATTATGGGCGGAAAAATGGTGGGTGTTGATTTTCTGGGTGCAGATGAAGGCGCATATTGGAGTGGCATGGAAAGTACCGTGCGATTCTATAAAGATGTCCTGAATGGCACCATTATCAAGAGTTTTGTTTTCGCATTAATTTGTACCTGGATCGCGGTTTATCAGGGTTATGCCTGTGAACCAACATCAGAAGGTATCGCAACTTCTACAACACGTACGGTCGTCTATTCTTCGCTGTGCGTATTAGGTTTTGATTTCGTGTTGACTGCGGTCATGTTCGGAGGTATTTAATGAAATCACGTACTAGTGAGCTGGCCGTTGGTGTTTTTGTCATTCTTTTTGGTATCGCCCTGTTCTTTTTGGCGATGCGTGTTAGCGGTCTGGTAGGCACCAATATTTCTGATAGCTATCAGATGACAGCGACTTTTGAAAATGTAAATGGCATCAAACCACGTGCTAAAGTTGCTTTAAGTGGGGTGAAAGTCGGTCAGGTTGATAAAATTACGCTGGATCCAGTGACTCGTTTAGCCACTGTCCATATGACGCTAGATGGCTCTCTGACTTCTTTTAATGCCGAGCAGCTCAAGCAGGTTCAGCAGGAAGCATTGGAAGAGTTACGTTATAGTTCAGACTATACCGCAGCCGATCTTGCGCAACAAAAAACAATGGAAAAACAACTATTAGATAACATGAAATCCATCACCAATATTGATGAAGATGCTTACATTATGGTAGCAACAAATGGTTTATTGGGTGAAAAGTATCTGAAAATTATTCCAGGTGGCGGTCTGACTTACTTGAAACGTGGTGAGCAGATTGCGAACACTCAAGGCACCATGGAAATTGAAGATTTAGTGACGAAATTTATTACCGGTGGTGCCGGAAAATCGTCAGATAGTCAGGAAAGTGCCTCAGAAGAAGCTGCATTTTCAGAAACAACAAATGCAGAACCGGCATTTGTTGAATAACAGATTGAGGAGATTTGAGTGAAGACTTTAGTAAAACAAACGCTTGCTGCAAGCATTCTTTCAACAATGGTTGCTGGTACAGTGTTTGCTGCACCGTCTGAAGCCCCACCTGCTTTTATTAAAAGAGTTGCAGACAATTTGATTGATCGTCTTAAAACCGATCATGCCAAATTGCAGAATAATCCTGCGCTTGTGAAAACGATTGTCCGTCAGAACCTTGACCCGTATATCGATTCACAATCGTTTACCCGGATTGTGATGGGGACTTATGCGACCAATCAGTATAGTACTGCGGCGCAGCGTGCACAGTTTGAAAAGAACTTCCGTGAAACCCTGATTGAAAATTATGGTACGGCTTTCTCTAAGTTCAGTAACCAGACTTACAGCGTTCGTCCTTATAAGGCGACTAACAGCAAAAATCCTGTGGTGACTATCGACTTTAATAACAAAGGCGAGAAAATCCCGGTTGCCTTCCAGTTAGTTGATAAAGGTTCACAATGGAAAATCCGTAACATCAATGTTTCTGGTATTGACCTAGGTCTGCAGTTCCGTAACCAGTTTGCGGCTACAGTAAAACGTAATGGTGGTAACCTGGATAAAGCCATTGCTAACTTCAAGCCAGATGCTGAAGCGGCGATTGACAAGAAAAAATAAGATAGGTGAGCTGTGATTCAATTCAATAATCAGGAACTACAGGTTTCAGGCAAGATTGAAGCTGACAACGCGCAGAACTATTACCTAGATGGTCTGCGTGTCATTCAATCACAGGATAAGTTTCCTGTGGTAGTTAATCTAGCTGGACTTGAGCAGGGTAGTACTTTGGCTTTGGCTGTTCTGGTGCGATGGTTGCGCCAGACTCCGCAAGCACGAGGGCTACAGTTTAAAGCAGTTCCTGAAAAAATGATGAAGATTATTCAGGCCTGTCATTTGCAGGATGATTTACAGATCATTCAGTAAATAAAAAAGCACCGAAAGGTGCTTTTTTATTGTTTTTCAAATAAGCATGAATCAGATGAGGAGCGTTTCTTGCACTTCGCTTTAAAAGCAGTGCTTTAAAGCTCGCTCAAATCCACTTCTTCCATCTAAAGTAAATCAATGGCCCTATCAGGAAGCCCATAATAATAATGTTCACCATCACAAAGCTCATCGAACCTTGAGCGAAAGGCAAGACATCAGTGTTCATCCCGTAAATACTGGCAATCAGCATGGGTGGCGCAAGCATACTCGGTAAAATCGAGAAGCGACGGATCGTATCATTCTGTTCAGTGTTAATGAATCCGGACGTGGTATCCAGCAAGAAGCGGACTTTCTGGAACAGGAAGGCATCATGCTCGACCAGTGAGCGGACGTCTTCACTGAGTTCTCGAATATCCGCATCATAAATATGACTGCCTAAGGCACGTGGACGTGACAGGAAGGTAAGTACACGGCGTAAATCGATCAGACAGAGCTGAGCTTTCCCGAGCATATCTTCCAGTTGGGCCAGACGGGTAATCATGTCGTCCAGATCCAGGATCTGTTCACGATGCCGGTTATTCAGAACTTCAGTTGAGTATTTTTCCAGATCCTTATGTACATCTTCCAGAATATCGGCCAACTCATCCAGTTTGGCCTCGAGCAAACCCAGCAAAATCCAGGTTGGATCTTTATAGTCAATATCATAATCATTGCGACGCGCACGGGCACGAAAGGCCCGGAAAGCTACTAGCTTTTCACCACGCAGGGTAAAGAGCCGGTCTTTATGTAAAATGAAAGCGACTGTCTGAACTGTCGCGAGGATGCTGGCATCATCCTCATGTTCACTTTCGACCTGATAATTTTTATTTTTCGTTAAGAAATAGGTACTGATGTGCAAAATACCGTCATCATCACGGTAAAATCGGGCACTCGAAGAAATATCTTCCAGAGATTTTAAAGTGGGCAGGTTTTGCTCATAGGCATCCAGAATCCATTGCTGTTCTTCCTGTGAAGGCGCAATTAAGTCTATCCAAACCAGTTCCGGATGCAGGTCGAAATCACCATTGATGGTGGCATCTTCTAGGCTACCGCGCTCTGTGGCGTAAAAGGCTTCAAGCATGCTGTCTTTTCTCCCTTGCGCAGTATGTTAATCTAAATGCGTGTATTTTAGACAAGGAATTGAATAAAAACACTGATTGTGCAGTTATTTTTGAAAAAAAACTCTCAGGCGCTGCCTGCGTACTATATACCGGCAATGCAATGGTGAAAATGATGAATTCTATCGCAATTTTCTGTGGCTCAGCGCTAGGTTCTGAACCTGGTTATAAACAAATTGCTGAAAAGGTAGGTCAAACCCTGGCAAAAAGACAGCAAACACTGATTTATGGTGGTGGTCGTTCCGGATTGATGGGCATTGTAGCGGATAGTGCCTTAGCTGCAGGGGGCGAGGTCATTGGTGTCATTCCAAGACCCTTGGTGAATCGTGAACTGGCACATCCACATATTACCAAGCTGTATGTGGTCGATAATATGCATGAGCGTAAGACCAAAATGTCAGAACTCTCCGATGGTTTTATTGCCATTCCGGGTGGGGCGGGAACGCTCGAGGAAATTTTTGAGCAATGGACTTGGGCTCAGCTCGGGATTCATAAAAAACCTTGTGCTTTTCTCAATGTCGATGGCTTTTATGATGATTTGCTTAAATTTATTCAGATGACCACGGACAAGGGTTTTACCAAGCCACGTTTTACTGAATCCCTGATCGTGAGTGATGACTTCGAAGAAATTTTACAGAAATTTCAAGACTACCAGCCGCCTGAAGCAAAATGGGGTATGGTCGATCAGGAAGATCTCGTAAAATAAGTGTTTTCCACTTGATCGTTCCGAATTCATGAAAATTATTACCGTCGCAGCTGCCATTATTTTGAATTCAGATCAGCAGCTGCTGGTGGTTCGTAAGAAAAATACTGACTGTTTTATGCAAGTGGGTGGCAAGCTGGAACCGGATGAAACACCTGAACGCACCATGCTACGTGAAATTCAGGAAGAAATTGGCTGTCAGGCTGAGATTCAGCAATTTATCGGGCGTTTTGAAACTCAACCTGCCAATGAACCGGATCATCAACTGGTCAGTTATGTTTATCTGATGCAATTAGATGGGGAACCACATATTGAAGCTGAGATTGCCGAGATGAAATGGGTGGACCTGAATCAGAAAGATGTGAAACTTGCACCATTGACTACAGAAATTGTCATACCTTGGGTTAAAAAGAACTTATTGGTACAAGCCTGATTTAAAGTTTGGCTCCTGCTAGACAGGCGGCGTAAATCTGCTGGCAGCCCAGTTTTTCCAGTTGCTGGCTTAAAGCTCGAATTGAGCTGCCAGTCGTAACCACATCATCAATAATTAAAACCTTACGATAACGAACTTTTGAAGAGGTAGTGACTCTGAACTGGGCCTCAATATCTTCGATACGTTCCAGACGGCTTAAACCTTTTTGTGAATGTTGCTTAAGCCTTTCAATGGGCTGCCAGACGGGAATTTGTAAATGTTTAGCTACATGCTTGGCCAGTAACAGAGATTGATTATAGCCACGTTCAACTAGCCGTTCTGTTGAAATCGGCATAGGCACCACTGCACTGACTTTAGGAAATTTTAAGGTCAGTAATGCACCCGCCAATAAAGGTTCCAGATGCAGCTTTTGCTCATATTTAAATAATTGAATCAGGCGATCCATTGGGTAGGCGTAGTCACACGCCACTTGAAACTGCATTTCCTGACGCTGAATAGTCTGATGTGCCCAAGGTAACTGTTGCCAGCAATCCTGACAGACGGAATACAGGTTTTGATAATCTGTCTGGCATAGTTGACAAGGCTGTAAACGATTCAGCCAGTGTTTTGCCTGTTGGAGCAGCTTAAACATAGGCATAGCGTGGAGCCTCGGGTAGCCAGCGTTTTAATAAGGCATCCGCCTGTTTCGGATAATCTTTTAGCATCTGCTGGGCGACATAATGGGCCTGATTCAGCAAGTGATCATCACGTTCCAGCTTGGCTACACGGAAACCCATATCACCAGTCTGTTTGGTTCCTAATAATTCACCCGGACCACGTAATTCCAGGTCTTTCTCGGCAATGATAAAACCATCATTGGTTTCGCGCATGATGCGCAGACGTTCCTGACCATTTTGTGACAATGGATTTTTATAGAGCAGGGCACAGAAACTGGCTTTGGCACCACGACCCACCCGACCACGCAGCTGATGTAGTTGTGACAGGCCAAGCCGTTCGGCATTTTCAATCACCATAATCGAAGCATTCGGGACATCAACACCGACTTCGATCACAGTTGTAGCAATGAGTAGCTGCAGTTTATTGTCTTTGAATTCCTGCATGACTGCCTGTTTTTCATCGGCTTTCATTTTGCCATGTACCAGACCGATATTCAGTTCAGGGAAGCGTTCCTTGATCTCGGCAAAGGTTGCTTCTGCGGCTTGAGCATCCAGAGTTTCCGACTGTTCCACCAAAGTACAGACCCAATAAGCCTGTTTACCTTCAGCACAATTCGTGGCAATCCGTTGCAGAACCTCTTCGCGACGATCCAGCGGAATGGTCACAGTCTGGATCGGAGTACGACCCGGTGGCAATTCATCAATAATCGAAGTATCCAGATCGCCATACGCCGACATGGCAAGCGTGCGTGGAATCGGGGTCGCGGTCATGACCAGTTGATGCGGTGACATACCATCCAAGCCTTTATTTCTCAAGGCTAAGCGTTGATCGACCCCAAAACGATGCTGCTCATCAATAATCACTAAGCCCAGTTTGGCGAACTCGACATTTTCCTGAAACAGGGCATGTGTGCCCACCACCAGATGCGCGCTGCCATCACGGATTACTTGTTCTGCTGCTACACGCGCTTTACCTTTCTGCTTGCCGGAAAGCCAGGCAACATTTAAACCGAGTGGTTCGAACCAGCGCTTGAAGTTGAGGTAATGCTGTTCGGCCAGAATTTCAGTTGGCGCCATCAGTGCGACTTGCCAGCCCTCTTCGAGGGCATGACAAGCTGCTACACCGGCAACCAAGGTTTTTCCTGCACCCACGTCACCCTGCACTAGACGCAGCATCGGTTTATTCTGTTTCAGGTCTATGGCAATTTCTTTGGATACTCGTTTTTGCGCACCGGTCATTTCGAAAGGCAAACCGGCCAAAAGCTGTTTGGCATAGGTTTTACTCGGGGAAAATGAAGGGGCTTCAATCTGCTGAATAAAGGCACGCCGGGTCAGTAAACTGATTTGATGCGCCACCAGTTCCTCAAAAATCAGACGCTGCTGTGCCGGATGTGAGCCTTGAGTGAGCTGCAACATATTGGCATCCAGCGGTGGATGATGAATATATTCCAGTGCTTGCTTTAGGCCATAACCATTGCTAAATTTTTGTGGTAACAGCTCAGGCAAATCATCGCTATGCAGCTCTAGTGCCTGTTTAATATATTCCCGTAACTTGGATTGAGTTAGTCCTTCGGTTGCCGGATAGATGGAGGTGAGTTGAGTATGAGGAAGAGGCGTATGTTCAGTAATGACTTGTAGCTCTGGGTGATACATTTCCAGACCACGGGCACCAACTCGCACTTCACCGAAGACTCTTAAACGGTTACCGAGCTTACAGCGATCGGTAATGCCCTTATAAATATGATAAAAGCGCAAAGTTATCTTGCCAGAGTCATCATCCAGTAACACCGCCATGGACTTACGTTTACCGGGAGGGAAATCGACCCCTTTCACGACACCTTCCAGCAAATAGCTGCGTCCCACTGTCAATTGATTCATGGGAATGATCGTGCTACGGTCTTCATAGTCACGTGGTAGATGAAAAAGCAAATCATCAGTATTAAAGATATTTAGTTTTTCGAGTAAAGCAGCGGCGGCATTGCCAACGCCTTGTAACTGATGGACTGCAGCCATGTCCCCTCAACCAGGTCTGTGATTCGGTGTCGAATGCATATTTTATTTATTGGTTATGGTAAAACATCCGAGCGGGTAGCTAAACAATTATTTGAGCAAGGTCATCAAATTAGCACAATTAGCCAAAGTCCCAAAACAGATTCATTCGCAACTCATCTGATTCAGGATGTGCATACTCTAGATTTAAGTGCAGTCGCTTCGATTGATTGGGTCTATGTGTTACTTAGCCCAAAACTGAGGGGGGTCGAAGCCTATCAGCACATTTATCTGGATTCGGTTCAGCCAATCATTACTGCCTTGAAATCCCATCCGGTAAAAAGAATGGTGGTGGTTTCATCAACCCGGGTTTATGGACAGAATGCAGGTGAAAGCGTGGATGATGAAACTGAAATTCATCCGAATGATGCTCAAGGTGAAATTCTGCATCACATGGAACAGGCGTATCTCGCGGCTTATCCTGATCAATGTACCATTATCCGCCCAAGTGGGATTTATGGGACTTCTGTGGCACGTATGCAGAAAATGGCAACCTCAATGATCAGTTATCCAAATCTGCACTGGTCGAATCGTATTCATATTGAAGACTTATCACGTTTTCTAGCTCATATGATTCACGTGGAACATCCTGATTCTTCATATATTTTGACTAATAATCAGCCACAACTTTTGCATGAAGTCTTGCAATGGTTTCAGCAGCAGATGGGTTTATTTATATTGAAAGTGGAAAGTGACAGGGTGACGGGTAAAAAGCTGTATGCCACAAGAATGGAAAAGATAGGCTTTGAGTTAGAGCATCAGGATTGTTTTCAGGATTATTTAGAGTTGATGAATAAGACTGATTTATAAATTTGGAAGTTCCTCCTCCCTCTGGGAGGAGGTTAGGAGGAGGTTTTTTTTAAAATCACCTCTCCCTTGCGCAGCAGTGCTGCTCATCTCCTAAAAGGAGAGGGAATATTTATCATTTTTATTAATTCTCAAGCAAAAAAAGAGAGGCCAAAACCTCTCTTTTTCTTTAAGTAAACTTTACTTTTTCTTGCGTTTCGCACGTTTCTTGGCTTGTTCAGCCGCAACTGCATCTAGTGCTTCTTTCAACTCTTCATCGGTAAAGGAGGTGATGTGATGCAGCATTTGCAGCTTCACTTCATCCAGTACCAGATCTGCATACTGCGCAACATTGGTCAGCTGCTCATCATAGACAATGGCATTGTCTTCGTTGGTACAAATATAGCCTTTTTGCGTCAGAACTTTGATAAAGCTTTGGAACAAGGCCTTGTCAAAGAATTCTGGCGAGTTGAATTCATACAGTACAGAAAGACGTTGCCCCACCAGATGACTCAGCTCTTCCACCTGACGGGTTGAAATATTGCCTGGGCCACGCTGGGTGATCAAAGCCAGTGTCATGTAATAGCGTTCCAGACTTTGGGTCACTGGAGCAGCCAGAACTTCAAGCTGGTGATGCGCTTCAGTATTCGGTGCTGGCGCTACCAGATTTTCACCATCTGCACTGATCAGATTGGTTGCAAGTAAAGCATCGATATAAGCATCAACATGTTGCTGAATTTCGCCTTCTTTCCATTTCAGGAATAGCTCAGCTTTCAGGAATGGATAGAGTGTACTGCTAGCGTTGATCGCATCTTCACGGCGAATCATGCCATTGTGTTCTACCAGTGCCGCAATCAGGGACGGCAATACAAAGCTATGCACGATGTTATTACGGAAATAAGTCAGCAATACGGCCTGATTATCTTCAATGGCAATGATATCGCCCAGAACGTGTTTCACCCGTTTAATCAGCTTGAGCTTCATTGCATAGGCAATAATCTCTTTACCTGAAAGTGAGGTAATTTGCATACGCTCATCATAAGGTAAAGCCACCAGCAGATTACGGTAGGTATCCAGCTGCTTGATACAGATTTCTTCGTCCAGCGTATGTTTCGGTGTTGCCAATAAAATAAGTGACAGCAGTGAAACCGGATTCACCACGACTGCACGGTTGATATTTTCCAGAATGGCTTGGGCAGAACTGTTGACTGCGTCGGATACTGGCTGCGGAATCGGATCATCATTCTTTTCAATTTTGATATGTTCTGCACCATGCTGTTTCAGGATGTCATCCAGAAATACCGGTTCACCGAAGTTCAGATGGACCTTGCCAAAAATACGTTCAATTTTGCGCAAGGTTTTCAGGATGCCAAAAATAGATTCTGCTTCTTTCGGCTTGCCATTCATCTCACCGACATAAGTACCACCTTCCATCAGGCGTTCATAGCCGATATAAGTCGGAACAAAGACAATTGGCTTAGCTTTGCCACGTAAATGACCATGTACGGTCATCGCCAGCATGCCGGTTTTTGGTGGCAGCAGACGACCAGTACGTGAACGACCACCTTCGATAAAGTATTCCAGTGGAGTATTACGCGACAGCACGCTATACAGATATTCTTTAAATACGGTGGTATAGAGTGCATTACCGCGGAAGGTACGACGGATAAAGAAAGCACCACCACCCCGTAAGATCTGACCCACAAATGGCATGTTCAGGTTATCGCCTGCCGCAATATAAGGCACCATCAGACCACGACGATAAATCACATAAGACAATAATAAATAGTCGATATGACTGCGGTGACATGGCGTATAGACAATTTCATAATCTTTGGCCAGTTCACGCACGGTACTGAAATTATGTACTTCCACGCCGTCATAGAGCTGGGTCCATAAACGGGTCAGGGCTTTATCGGCGAAACGTACGGTAGAGTGAGAGTAGTCCGATACAATTTCATTCAGATAGCCAATCGCACGACGTTCTGCTTCCAGCATACTGATTTTGCTGCGGATGCTTTCATTACGAATAGCCGCCTGTACATCCGGAGATTTAATCAGGCCATGCATCACATTACGGCGGTCTGACAGGTCAGGGCCGAGGATCACTTCACGCTGTGCATCCAAATAGTCATTCAGACGGCTGACAATATAGGTCGCTGGCGCTGAATTTGGATAAGTTTCTTTGGCAAATTCCATGAGGGCGCGCAAAGATTGTGGCTCATGAAACTCCAGATAAGACTGGCGACCATGCAGACCGATATTGACCAGCTGTTTGACCCGGCTTGGCGTAGACCAGGTATCGGTAAATAAAAGCTTGAACCAAGAATCTTCTTTTTCAGGATCACGACCCCAAAGTACAGTCACCGGTACCAGTTCCACATCCAGTTCGGGGTTTTTTTCTAGGACTTCAATCAGGCGTAACAGGCGTGGAGGAAAAGCATGTGGTGGTGAGCTAAGCAGATTATTCTCATCATGATGCTGCAGGAACAGCACCGAAGCCTTTTCCTTGCTGTCACCAATCTGTAGAGGGTCAAGCGCGGGCGGCATGTTTAAACGGCGAGTTTCCGCATCGACCACCAATGCATTACTGCGTGAATGATTCTGCAAGATATAGCAGACGATTTTCTGCTGCGCTGCCGGAGTCTGGTCAGCAGTAGGAGCTGTCACTTCACTTGGTACTTCCCCAAGAACATGCGGGGTGACCACAAGATCAAGTAGCTTACTTGAAAGCTTGCGATATATTTGACCAAAGCCACTCTTGGACATAGTTACTCCTAATTTTACTGACCAAAACTACAGAATTTCTGAGGGAATTTATTTTGATTGATTATAAAAACAAACAATATGTCATTTTCTGACAAATTCAATCGAAGTGGTTCAATTTTAGCGCGAAAGCAGATGTTTTTCCTAGTAAGTTGCAAGATCAGTTGACAGAACAGTCAATCAATCTTTAGAAGATTGATTGGATTTTATGGCAGAATATTCAGAATAAATTGTATAGATTTATTTCTACACTTCTGGATCTTGCCAATATCACACAGGTTGCTTATGAATGCCTTAACACAGGAACTGGTCGAGCTGCTCAGTTTAGAAAAGTTAGAAGAAAATATTTTCCGGGGAATTAGCCGTAATCTGGTAGGCAAGCGCGTATTTGGTGGGCAGGTTCTGGGACAGGCTCTGCGTGCTGCGTCTTATACCACAGATCGTCCTGCGCATTCACTGCATGCCTATTTCCTGTTTGGTGGCGATGTCAATGCACCGATCATTTATGAAGTGGATCGTATCCGTGATGGAAAAAGCTTTGTCAGCCGTCAGGTTCGTGCCATTCAGCATGGCCGTACTATCTTCATGTGTATGGTTTCCTTTGCGCATCAGGAAGAAGGTCTGAACTATCAGATTTCAGAACCTGAGTATCCACCAGCAGAAAGCCTGAAAAATGAAGCAGAGCTCACCCGGCAGATTATTGAATTTATTCCGGAAAATGTGCGTGCTTCTTTCATGCGTGACCGTCATGTCGAAATTCGCCCTGTAATGCCAGTGAATCCATTCCAGCCGCAACCGGAAGCGCCAAATTATGCGCACTATATTCGTACTCATGGAAAGATTGCTGCAGAAGTGGATGAGATTTCCCTGCATCAGGCGATTGCTGCTTTCTATTCGGACTTTACCCTAATGACCACAGCGCTGCGTCCGCATGGTTTAAGTTATCTGTCTCCAAGCTTGCAATGTGCCAGTATTGATCATGCCATGTATTTCCATAAACCATTCCGGGTAGATGAATGGATGTTATACGACATGGATGCTACTCAAAGTGCCAGTTCACGTGGTCTGAACTTTGGCCGCATGTGGCAAAATGGTGAGCTGGTCTGCAGTACCACACAAGAAGGCCTGATCCGTTTACGTGAAATTGAAACCCAGTAAAGCATACTTTTAATTTAAATAAAGCCGGATCCCAGATCCGGCTTTATACATTTTTAAGCACGGCTCTTTATAAAAAATTACTCGATTCTCCAGCACTTGCATGGCATAGTGCCCTTAAGATCAATATTAAAAATGCATGTGAAATGAGCTTAAATACGCAGATTTTAATTGCCGCCGTATTGGGGGTACTGTTTGGATTTTTACTGACTTTATTTCCGCAAAGCACATTTTTTGATGTCGGCCTGTACGGGATTGGAATTGCCAGCAGCCTTTTTATTGGCCTGCTGAAAATGATTTTGATTCCCCTGATTTTTACCTCAATTGTGGTTGGGGTCTCTAATCTGCAGGCGGGGGGGCAGCTGAGTCGAACCTGGAAAATTACTTTGCTGTGCTGTGTGACCACCACCTCATTGGCACTGATTTTAGGGCTAACCTGTGCGCATCTGTTTAATGTGGGGAGAGGTGTGGATGTGGTGATGTTTCAGGATGCTATGGCTCAGCATCAGACTCCTGATACTTTAACGCCGTCGTCTTTCTTTACTAATTTTATTCAGAATACCCTGATCAATCCCTTTAAGGCCTTTGCTGATGGCAATGTTTTGGCTGTTGTGATTTTTGCTCTGTTTATCGGTGTGGCGCTGGTCGCAGGTGGAGACAGCTTCCGTACTGTGCGTAAGCTGAGTCACCAGTTTTTTGACATCATGATGTTGATGATTGGCTGGATCATGAAACTGGCACCGATTGGGATTTTTGCATTACTCGCCAAGTTAATTGCCACTGAAGATATTTCAGTGCTGAGCCGTCTGGCCGAGTTTGCGGCAGTGGTGACAGGCACTACAATTTTCCACGGAATAGTGGTGTTGCCGTTATTGCTATGGATCTTCGGAAAAATGAATCCGCTGACCTTTTTTAAAGGCACCCGTAGTGCATTAATTACTGCCTTTGCCACCAGCTCCAGTTCGGCAACCATGCCGATTTCTTTAAAATGCGCGCAGGAAAATCTGGGCGTACGTCCGCAAACAGCTGGTTTTGTGATTCCTCTTGGCACGCAGCTGAATATGGATGGAACGGCACTTTATGAAGCTGCAGCAGCTTTGTTTATTGCCAATTTGATGGGACTGGATTTAACCTTAGGTCAGCAGCTGGTGGTTTGTGCCACGGCAATGATTGCGTCATTAGGTGCACCGGGCATTCCAAGCGCCGGCATGGTCACCATGATCATGGTACTGCAATCAGTGGGTTTACCTGCTGAAGCGATTGCGATTCTACTTCCGATTGACCGTCTGCTGGATACCGTACGTACAGTAGTAAACGTGCAGGGCGATATGATGATTAGTGTGGTGGTAGATCGACATACCCGCGAGCCTGAAGTGCCGGTTTAATCTTTGTCTAATTCAGCTTTATCTAAGTCCGGATTCCAGACAATTTCCCAGAGATGACCATTGGGATCCTGAAAATAACCTGCATATCCGCCATAAAAAGTCGTGTGTGCAGGTTTAATAATTTTAGCGCCGGCACGTTCAGCCTGTGCCATTGCCTGGTCGACTTCTAAGGGACTATAGACATTATGCCCCAGAGTCATTTGCGTCGGACAGATTGGGCTTGGCTTCAGACCGGTATCTTGCTGGATACTACGCTGTGGCCATAAGGCAAGCTTAAGACCAGGTTGTAATTGAATAAAAGCCACCGCGCCATATTCAAACTCTTCACCCATAATTCCTTCACTGGGAAAACCCAGTCCATCACGGTAAAAGCGTAGTGAAGCTTCCAGATCGAGCACACCGAGGGTAATCACAGAAATCCGTGCTTGCATAAGTCCCTCCTGATTATGATTGTTATATTTCTATCTTAGGACAAATAAAAAGCAGGGAAGCGATCCCTGCTGTTAGAAATTGTAATAACAGGCAAGCTTAAGCGACTTTGAGAGTAGCGCGTTTGGCTGCCTGTGAATGGTTGAGATAATGCAGCGCATCATCGGTACCGCCTTCATGCACCGGATCATACCAAGGCATTAAATAACCGAGCTGTTGGGATACTAACCACAGCGGGTTAGGCAGAAGGCGGTTATCTGACTGGGAAATACGCAACCATTCTTTCCAGATCCAGGGTTTATATACGGCTGGCTTATACTGCTTGAAACGTGAATCCTGCGATAACAGATGTGCAGCACCATCCACCCAAAGGCCAATTACACCAATAATGACCACCACACTTAGATAATAACGGGCAATATAGCCGCCACCTAGGTGACGATATAAATCAAAAGCCACACTACGATGTTCAATTTCTTCAGCACCATGCCATTTCACCAGATCCAGCATATTCGGATCAGCACCCAGACGTTCCCATTCAGTATTGTAGAGTGCGTATTTACCCAGGACACAGGTCATGTGTTCTATCGTCGCAATGATACCGAGACGGAACAGATCCCATTGGTGTTCTAAGATTTTAGGAATTTTGAGACCGAATGGATGATCGGCTAGGAGCTTGTTAAATAGGAAATGCATGATGTGCAGATTGCGCTGGATATCAATCTGACGTTCAGATAAATATTCTTTATTGGCCGAATTATGCGCTTGGGCATGCATGGCTTCCTGACGGATAAATGCCTGCACATCATGCTTTAATTTTTCGTCAGTGATCTGGGGGAGGACTTTGTTATATAAACGGCAGAACCAGAGTTCACCCGCGGGCAGAATATTGTTAATTTCATTGACGAAGTAACTGGCAAAGGGCTGATCAGGAATCCAGTCGACTGGAGTGTCTTGCCATTCAAAGCTGACTTTGCGAGGCTGGATAAAATAGGAAATGGAAGAGCCAATTCTTGTTGTTTTGAAGCGCGAAAGTAAAGACATGGTGTGAATCCATCACTGCTTGATCAAGACAGTATGAAAAAAATATCCCGAATTGCGGCAGGCAATACGGGACATTCTTTTATCCGATGAAACACATTCGGCTTATTTTTGTGGATCCTGTTCGACAATCTTTGTTGGATCGGCTTCCACAGGTGCATCCAGATCATTCAGTTCACTGGCAGTGACTTCATGAGCGCTGTTGGTCTCATCTTCATCTTCTAATAATTCAATTGGTTCATCAGCTTCGTTTAAATCATGCATTGAAGCTTCAGGAATGCTGTCCAGATCAAATTCAGGTGCTTGATTCAAAGTGAAGTTCAAACGCCCGCCCATCACACTGGCCAGTTCTTCCAGACCTTGCTTGTTTAGAGAAGAAAACAGTTGAATCGAGAAATCCAGCTTCATCTTTTTCAGTTTGGCTTTCACTTCTTGTAGCGCTTTCGAAGCAGGGCCACGGTTCAGCTTGTCGGCTTTGGTCAGCAGCACATGTACGAATAATTTACGTGAATACGCCCATTCCAGCATCATCACATCAAAGTGTTGTAGCGGATGACGGATATCCATCAGCAACACCAGACCTTGCAGGCTCTTGCGGTGAATCAGATAGTTTTCCAGTTCTTTCTGCCAGACAATTTTCATGGCTTCTGGGACCGCTGCATAGCCATAACCCGGTAAATCGACCAGACGCTGATCCGGATTGCCAAGGCTAAAGAAGTTGATCATCTGGGTACGGCCTGGTTTTTTGGACGCACGGGCCAACTGTTTCTGATTGGTCAGGGCATTGATGGCACTCGATTTACCCGCATTGGAACGGCCAGCAAAAGCCACCTCATAACCGGTATCTTCTACACACAAGCTGAGCTTGGGTGCACTCATCAGGAACTCAGCTTTGCGTAACCAGTTGAGGGCTTGTACCGAATATTCAGTAATGGCTGGATCGACCTTTTTTTCATAGCTGATCTTTTGCTTTGGGGCATTTGATGCCTTACTGTTTTTCGACTTTCCTCTGCTGTGATGCATGGCTCAACTTCAATGACTAATTATACAAGAAGCTATTATAAAGGAAGTCGGGCGGGCAAGCGAACTTTAGAATTGCCCAATAGAATAAGGGTATTAGAGATTGATCAGGCTAATTGGTGACTGGATACTAAAATGTTCCTTGGTCGGTTCAACGACATCACCCAGAATATATTGATCCAGACTGGTGTAGAACTGCTCCACAGCCTGATCCAGAATGCCTTTTAATCCGCAATTGGTACGTAATACACAGGGTGGATCATTACATTCCACAATCTGGTTGTCACGTTGCAGAATACGCACAATCTGTCCTAGCTGAACTTTCAGGGCAGCCGGATTAAGACGGATTCCACCGCCTTTACCGCGAGAGGTAATGAGCCAGTCCTGTTTCGCCATAAAGTAGGCAATTTTCATGGCATGGTTCTGTGAAATCTGTAAGCGCTCCGCCAGCTCGGCAATCGTATAAGGCAGATCGCGGGGTTGTGCAACATACATCAGTATGCGCAGCGCATAGTCAGTAAATTTATTCAGTTGCATGATAATACTGATGTTTTTGATGAAAAAAATTAGGGTTAGTCTAGCATACCAGGCTAACCCTCTGTTTTTATTTTAAGCTGAAGAAGCAGTTAGTGGCGTACACCACCTGTGCCAAAGGCTTCGCTATGAATGTTCTCAGCAGGAATTCCGCGAGCGACAAGCGCCTTTTGCTGTTCAGCCATAAATGGCATTGGGCCACAGAGATAGTAGTCTGCATTGGCTGGTAATAATGCGCTATCTACAGTGCTTAAGTCCAGTCGACCGGCAACATCATAATCCTCGCCCAGTTTATCGCTTGGGTGCGGGAATTCATAAGCAGTCATTGTGCTTAAACGTGGATATTTGGCTTTCAGGTCATGAATATGCTGTTTCATCGCATGAACCTGTTTGCTACGGCAGGCATGGATGAAAGTCACAGGTTGTGGCATGTCCAGAGTCACCAGCTGGTTTAGCATGGCCACCATTGGAGTCAGGCCTACACCGCCACTGATAAACACATTACGTTTGTTCGGATCGATCAGGTAGAAGTTACCTGTCGGTGCAGAGACTTCAATTTCTGAACCTTCTGGCAGGCTATGTAAAGTATTCGATACCCAACCTGGAACCATGTCGCCTTTCTGGTCTTCACGTTTCACCGAGATACGCAGGTAGTCTGCTTGTGGGCAAGTCGACAGGGTATATTGGCGTGGTTGTCTCAGATTTAACTCAGGTACAAACACACGTACAGAGATATATTGGCCAGCTTCATATTTCGGTAATGGACCGCCGTCGACTGGAGCCAGGTAGAAGGAAGTGATTTCATCACTTTCCACGACTTTCTTGGCAATCTTGAAGTTGCGCCAGCCTAACCAGCTGCCTTTAGTCTGTTCATGCTGGTCGTAAATCGCTTTTTCAGTTGCAATGAACAGATCCGCCAGTTGACCGTACGCTGCAGCCCAAGCATCAATCAGTGGATCATCCATCGAAATGTTCAGCACTTCACTGATCGAATGCAACAGGTTTTCCCCAACAATACCGTAATCCGGTGCCTTAATGTTTAAGCTCACGTGTTTATGTGCGATCAGCTCAACCACGGGTAACAGCACAGATGGATCTTCGATATTTTCAGCATAAGCCAGAACCGCACCTGCCAAGGCTTGTGCTTGAGCTCCACTGCGTTGATGTCCCATGTTAAAGGTTTCTTTCAAATCAGGATTATTGCCTAGCATGCGGTTATAGAAATAACCGGTCAGGGCAACCCCATTTTCACGAAGTACAGGAACAGTGGCTTTTACAAGGTCAATTTGCTGTGGAGTCATAGCTGATCTCTCATGGCTGTTATTTATAAGATGTATTTAGAATACATCTTATAAAATGCTTTTACAATATAGTAAAAGCATAAAACCATAAAAAAATTATGGGATATAAAAATATCCCATAAAAATGATGTTTTCGATCGGAGAAAGGAAGGTTATTTGCGCCCGAAGAGGGAACCTAATAGACCACGCACAATTTTCTGTCCGGTACTACCACCCAGACTACGTGCTGCACTTTTGGCAAAGGTACCCACAATATCCTGAGTCAGTTTTTCACGTTGCTTGGCTGCACGCTCAGCTTCTTTTTGCTGTTCACGTGCCAAACGTTCCTGTTCCTTGGCTTGCTGTTTAGCCAGAGCTTCCTGTTCTTTGGCCTGTTGCTTGGCAAGTTCCGCAGCTTGAGCCTGCTGCTGAAGTTCCAGTACTTTTTGCTGCAGCATCTCATGCGCACTGTCACGGTCAACTTCCTGCTCATAAATACCAGCGACAATGCTTTGCTGCATCAGTGCTTTACGTTCTTCTGGTGTAATCGGGCTAAAAGAAGAATGTGGTGGCATGATCCAGCCACGTTCAACAATCTGTGGAGTCCCTTTTTCATCCAGACAGCTAATCAGCGCTTCACCTACAGCAAGTTCAGTAATCGCTTCCTGTACTTTAAATTCTGGATTGGCACGGAAGGTATCCGCCGCCGTTTTGACTGCCTTCTGGTCTTTAGGTGTGAAAGCGCGTAAAGCATGCTGAATACGGTTGCCGAGTTGTCCTAATACGCTTTCAGGTAAATCCAGTGGATTCTGGGTGACAAAATAAATCCCCACACCTTTGGAGCGGATCAGACGCACCACCTGTTCAATCTTTTCCTGCAGGGCGGGGCTGGCATTATCAAAGAGTAGGTGGGCTTCATCAAAGAAGAACACCAGTTTCGGTTTGTCCAGATCACCCACCTCTGGTAACTGTTCAAATAACTCTGACAGCATCCATAACAGGAAAGTGGCGTACAACTTCGGTGTGTTCATCAGCTTGTCGGCAGCCAGCAGATTGATATTGCCGCGGCCTTGGCTATCCGTTTGCAGGAAATCCATCAGGTCTAGTGCTGGCTCGCCAAAGAATTTATCCCCGCCTTGATCCGCAAGTGCCAATAAATTGCGTTGAATCGCACCGAGGCTGGCAGGCGATAGATTGCCATATTCCGCTTTAAAGTCTGCAGTATGTTCGCTGACATAACTCAGCATGGCTTTCAGGTCTTTAAAGTCGATCAGTAGCAGGCCCTGATCATCAGCAATCCGAAAGACGGCGGACAGTACTCCTTCTTGTGTGTCATTCAGGTTTAGGATACGGGCAAGGAGGAGTGGTCCAATTTCGGAAATCGTAGTACGGATCGGATGGCCTTGTTCACCAAACAGATCCCAGAATACGACCGGCGAAGCTTCAAAAGGAATTGAGTCAATATTCAGGCTTTTAATACGTTCATCAAACTTAGGATTACTTTCGCCTGGCTTGGCCAGGCTGGAAACATCTCCCTTGGCATCGGCAAGGAACACGGGTACACCAATGCGAGAAAAGCTTTCTGCCAAAACTTTCAAGGTTACCGTTTTGCCGGTTCCGGTCGCGCCGGCAATCAGTCCGTGACGGTTGGCAAGCTGTGAATGCAGCACAATATCTTGCGTGGTATCACTGGTTTTTTTAGCAATAATAATTGGTGTACCCATAGATTTTCCTGTTGTTATTTACTCATTTTTAAGTTTTTTCATGTTTTGTAGTGCGTGCTGAATATCTTCAATCAGATCTTTCGGATGTTCTAGACCAATACAGAAACGAACCAGAAAACCCTCTTTCAAATGTGAATGTTCAAGCACACGCATTTCTTTTAAGTTATATAGCATGACCAGACTCACAGGGCCACCCCAGCTAAAGCCAAGCTTAAACAGTTTTAAGCTGTCACAGAAATTTCGAATATCTTGCAACTTGTAGTTATTGTCAAAAATCACGCTGACCAGTCCGGCACTATGTCCTTGCTTGCAAATTTCTTTCCAGTTTTCATGGCCAGCATTGTCAGTATCAGCCGGATGTAAGACCTGAACAAATTCTGGTTGTTGTTTGAGCCAGTCTAATAAGGTTAAGCAGCTTTGTGATTGATGTTCATATCGGAGTTGCATCGACGCCAGACTACGTTGTACCTGAGCGACATCATCACCTGATACTGAAATACCCTGAATGGCATGCGCACGGAACAGCTTGTGGTGCAGTTCTTTATTGCGCGTAACCACTGAACCCATCAGGATATCACCGCCACCACTTGGATATTTAGTCAGGGCATGCACGGTCATATCGACACTTAAGTGTTCATTGCCGAAATCAAAAGCATTAAAGGCAAGACCTGCACCCCAGGTATTATCCAGCGCAGTGAGAATGTTGTTAGCTTGAGCTTTCTTGACCAAGCGACTTAAATCGGGAAATTCTAAAGTCACGGAACCCGCCGCTTCAAGCCAAAGTAGTTTGGCTTTTTCCGAGGGCTGAAAAGTATCCGCATCTATCGCATTATAGACTTTGACCTGAATACCATAGCGGTTTTCCAGATTACGTAAATGTTCCATGTTTGGACCATAGATATTATCTGCAACCCACACTTCATCGCCTTGGCTTAAAAAACAAGAATTCACGAGATTAATCGCGGATAAACCACTCGGTGCCAGCAAGCAATATTGACCGCCTTCGATCTGGGCAATGCTATCGCCTAAGGTAAATGTCGTCGGTGTACCATGCGTGCCATAGCTATAGTCATAGTCATCAGTCCAGTGGCGATTAAATAGGGCATCAGTATTGTTAAAGATGATGGTGGATGCACGAAACAGGGGAGGTTGAATACTGGAAATATATTGCGGGGCCTTTCGTGGTGCATGAATCAGCGCTGTTTGAGGATTTTTTTTCACGTGAATGCTCTTAAATGTAATCAAATATTGCTTTAGCTTAAGAGAATCTCATTATTGCTGCCAGTTATGTTGTGAAATGTTGAAAAAATTGACATTGCTAAAAAGTTGGCTTCATTTTTGCAAAACCTAAAATCAGAGAGCTACAACAAAAGGTTTAGGCGCATGAAGTCGCAGTTAAAAGTACATTATTTTCAGCATATTGCTGGTGAGGGTTTTGGTAGTTGTATTGATTTTTTAAAGCAGCATCAGGCGCAAATTACTGCGACTGAATTCTTTGCTTTACCCGTCGATCGTCCACTCGATATAGAAGCTTTACCAGCAGTTGAAGAAGTTGATTTGCTGATCATCATGGGAGGCACCATGAGTGTCAATGATGAGGCAAATTATCCATGGCTCAAGATCGAAAAACGCTGGTTACGCCGTTATCTTTCTCAAGGCAAACCGGCGATTGGCCTATGTTTAGGCGGGCAGTTGATTGCCAATGCCTTGGGTGCGGCCGTCAGCCGTAACCAGGAGCAGGAGCTAGGCTGGACCACGGTACGAAAAGTCGCGCATGTACCCGAGGATTGTTTTGTCTTGCCTGAACAGTTCGAAATCATGCAATGGCACAGTGAAACCTTTGAACTGCCTAAAGGAGCGATTCATCTGGCAGAAAATGAAGCCTGTCGTAATCAGATGTATCAACTCGGCAAGAATGTCTTGGGATTCCAGTTTCATCCGGAAATCACCCCGGAAACTTTAAAGCTGTTTTTGGAAAATGAAGAAGAAATTTCACAATTTTCTGGAAAATATGTACAGGACATACAACAACTGAAAAGAACAACCAAAAATAATTTTATCCAAGGAAATCAAATACTAAATCAAGCTATTCAGTATGTTTTGGAAAAAACAGCCTAGTGAGTAAAAAATAAACAATTGATTTCCCGAATAAATTGAAATACAGCAAGAAAAACCGTAAAAGGGATTTGCTTATGCAATAAACAATGGCTATAATAAGCGACCCTTCGAGAGGAAGGGGGTTAACTGCGAAGAAAGTAGTTAACTATCGTTACAGTCGTGGCATCGATCACGACCTTAGTGATATTTCACTGCTCTTGACACTTGCCTTAAAATAGTGGGGTGAGATGCGTCAAGAGTGATTCTTTATATATTTGGCTTGGAGTTAACTGGTATGTCTAACCAGAGAATTCGTATCCGTCTTAAGTCTTTTGATCACCGTCTTATTGATCAATCAGCTCAAGAAATCGTAGAAACAGCAAAACGTACTGGCGCACAAGTTTGTGGTCCAATTCCAATGCCTACACGCATTGAACGTTTTAACGTTTTAACATCACCACACGTTAACAAAGATGCGCGTGACCAATACGAGATCCGCACTTACAAACGTTTGATCGACATCGTTCAACCTACAGACAAAACTGTAGATGCATTGATGAAGTTAGATCTTGCAGCTGGTGTTGATGTTCAGATCGCATTGGGTTAAGGCTTTCGGGTTAATTAACGCTCTAAGTTAATTAGGCCGCTTTTTTAGAGGTTTATGCACATGGCTATTGGTTTAGTCGGTCGCAAGTGCGGTATGACACGTATCTTTACAGATGCTGGTGTTTCTGTGCCTGTTACAGTGATTGAGGTTGATCCTAACCGCATCACTCAAATCAAAACGCTTGAAACTGATGGTTATCAAGCGATTCAAATCACTACTGGTGAACGTCGCGAATCTCGCGTAACTAACGCTCAGAAAGGTCACTTCGCGAAAGCTGGTGTTGCTGCTGGTCGTCTGGTTCAAGAATTCCGCGTTTCAGAAGCTGAGCTTGAAGGTCGTGAAGTTGGCGCTACTATCGGTGTAGATCTGTTCACAGTTGGTCAAATCGTTGACGTAACTGGTCAGTCTAAAGGTAAGGGTTTCCAAGGTGGTGTTAAGCGTTGGAACTTCCGTACTCAAGACGCTACTCACGGTAACTCTGTTTCTCACCGTGTTCTAGGTTCTACAGGTCAAAACCAGACTCCTGGTCGCGTGTTTAAAGGCAAAAAAATGGCTGGCCATTTAGGTGCTGAACGCGTAACTGTACAGGGTCTTGAAATTGTATCTATCGACGCAGAACGTTCAGTTCTAGTAGTTAAAGGTGCGATTCCTGGCGCTACTGGTGGCGACGTAACTGTTCGTCCTACGATCAAGGCCTGAGGGGAAATAACGTGAATTTAAATACTGTTTCCGGCTCTGCTGTTGAATTATCAGAAGTTGCGTTCGGTCGTGAATTTAATGAAGCTCTTGTACACCAAGTTGTTACAGCTTACTTAGCTGGTGGTCGTCAAGGTTCTAAAGCTCAGAAATCACGTGCAGACGTTTCTGGCGGTGGTAAAAAACCATTCCGTCAAAAAGGTACTGGCCGCGCTCGTGCTGGTTCTATTCGTAGCCCAATCTGGGTTGGCGGTGGTAAAACTTTTGCTGCTCGTCCACAAGACTGGTCTCAAAAAGTAAACCGTAAAATGTACCGCGGTGCTATGCAATGCATCCTGGCTGAACTTGTTCGTCAAGATCGCTTAGTTCTAGTTGAAGAGTTTGCTGTTGCAGCTCCAAAAACTAAAGAATTGCTTGCAAAACTTAACGACTTGAATGCTACTCGTGCATTGATCGTTACTGATGCTGTTGATGAGAACTTGTATCTAGCTGCTCGTAACCTTCCACACGTTGATGTGGTTGATGCGACTGCAATCGATCCTGTTAGCTTGATCGCGTTCGATAAAGTTGTTATGTCTGTAGCTGCTGCTAAGAAAATTGAGGTAGAACTCGGATGAACAACGAACGTTTATATCAAGTCCTGCAAGGACCTGTTTTCTCAGAAAAAGCACAAGTTTTAGGTGAAACTGCTGGTGTTCAAGTATTCAAAGTTGCACTTGATGCAAACAAGCTTGAAATCAAAAAAGCAGTGGAACAATTGTTTGGTGTAGAAGTTGTTAAAGTTAACACTACGATCACTAAAGGTAAAACTAAACGCTTTGGTAAAACATTAGGACGTCGTTCTGATGTTAAAAAAGCATACGTCACCCTGAAAGCTGGCCAAGATGTTGAAATGGCTGACTTGGGCGATGCCGCTGAAAGCGCAGCGGAATAAGGACGAAAACTATGCCTATTCAAAAATGTAAGCCAACGTCTCCAGGACGTCGCTTTGTAGAGAAAGTGGTTCATGATCACCTTCACAAAGGCGCGCCTTATGCTCCACTAGTTGAAGCTAAAAAACGTACTGGCGGCCGTAATAACAACGGTCACATTACGACTCGTCACGTTGGTGGCGGTCACAAACAACACTACCGTTTAATCGACTTCAAACGTAACAAAGACGGCATCCCAGCTGTAGTTGAGCGTATTGAATACGATCCAAACCGTACTGCGCACATTGCGTTGTTGAAGTATGCTGACGGTGAACGTCGCTACATCATCGCGCCTAAAGGTTTACGCGCTGGTGATTCAGTTCAATCTGGTAACGATGCTCCAATCCGTCCAGGTAACTGCTTGCCACTTCGCAACATGCCTATCGGTTCTACTCTTCACAACATCGAACTTAAAATCGGTAAAGGCGCGCAGTTAGCTCGTTCAGCTGGTACTTCTGTTCAGTTGTTGGGTCGTGACGGTTCCTACGCTATCGTTCGTCTTCGTTCAGGCGAAATGCGTAAAATTCATGTTGAATGCCGCGCTGTGTTAGGTGAAGTATCTAACTCAGAAAGCAACCTTCGCTCACTAGGTAAAGCTGGTGCATCACGCTGGCGTGGTGTTCGTCCTACCGTTCGTGGTATGGCGATGAACCCAGTTGATCACCCACACGGTGGTGGTGAAGGGCGTAACAAAGGTATTCAACCTGTAAGCCCATGGGGTCAAAAAGCTAAAGGGTACAAAACACGTACCAACAAGCGTACGACTAAGATGATTATTCGCGACCGTCGCGTTAAGTAACAAGTAAAGGAATCTGACAATGCCTCGTTCTCTGAAAAAAGGCCCATTCGTCGATGCGCACTTGTTCGCTAAGGTTGAAGCGGCTATCGCGGCTAATAACCGTAAGCCGATCAAAACTTGGTCGCGTCGTTCGATGATCCTCCCGGATTTTGTTGGTTTAACAATTTCTGTACACAATGGCCGTAACCATGTTCCAGTGATCATCTCTGAACATATGGTTGGACACAAGCTTGGTGAATTTGCACCGACTCGTACCTACCGTGGTCACGGTGTTGACAAGAAATCTAAACGTTAATAGGTGCTATGATGGAAGTAACTGCTAAATTACGCGGTGCCGCTATCTCGGCACAAAAAGCTCGTTTGGTTGCAGATCTTATCCGCGGCAAATCTGTTGCGCACGCTCTTAACATCTTAAACTTCAGCAACAAAAAAGCTGCAGTATTGGTTAAGAAAGCGTTGGAATCTGCAATTGCAAACGCTGAACATAATAACAGTTTAGATGTAGACGACCTTAAAGTTTCTACGATCTACGTTGATGAAGGCATGAGCCTGAAACGTATTATGCCACGTGCTAAAGGCCGTGCAGATCGTATTACTAAGCGTACTTGTCACATCACCGTTAAGGTAGGGGTTTGATATGGGTCAGAAGGTTCATCCAATCGGTATCCGCCTAGGTGTTGTGAAACGTCATAACGCTAACTGGTATGCGAGTCCGAAACAATACGCTGAATACTTGCTTAAAGATTTGCAAGTTCGTGAGTTTTTAACTAAAAAACTTAAGAATGCAATGATCAGCAATATTCTTATCGAACGTCCAACAGGCGCTGCTAAAGTAACTATTAGCACTGCTCGTCCTGGTATCGTAATCGGTAAAAAAGGCGAAGACATTGAGAAATTACAACGCGAATTAACATCTATTATGGGTGTTCCTGCGCAAGTAAGTATCAACGAAATTGATCGTCCAGACTTAGACGCGCGTCTAGTTGCTGAAGCTATCGCTTCTCAATTGGAAAAACGTGTAATGTTCCGTCGTGCTATGAAGCGTGCGGTTCAAAACACTATGCGTGCTGGTGCGAAAGGTATCAAAGTAGAAGTTTCAGGCCGTTTAGGTGGTGCTGAGATTGCTCGTACTGAATGGTATCGTGAAGGTCGTGTACCTCTACATACTCTTCGTGCAGATATCGACTACGCGACTATGCGTGCTGAGACTACTTACGGTACGATTGGTGTTAAAGTTTGGATCTTCCGTGGCGAGATCTTGGGTGGCATGAAACAAGTCATGAACCCAGCTCCAGCTGAAGAACGTCCAGCTAAACGCGGTCGCGGTCGTGGTGAAGGTCAAGAGCGTCGTGGTCGTCGCAATGATCGTTCTGCTGAAAAAGGAGAATAATCCATGTTGCAACCTAAACGTACTAAATTCCGTAAGGTGCAAAAAGGCCGTAACACTGGTCTAGCTCACCGCGGTAGCTCAGTATCTTTTGGTACTATCGCACTTAAATCAATCGAACGTGGTCAAATGACTGCACGTCAAATTGAAGCAGCGCGTCGTACAATTAGCCGTCGTATTAAACGTGGTGGTAAAATCTTTATCCGTGTATTCCCGGACAAGCCAATTACTTCTAAACCACTTGAAGTGCGTATGGGTAAAGGTAAAGGTTCTGTGGAATACTGGGTTTGCCAAATCAAACCAGGTAAAGTCTTGTACGAAATTGATGGTGTTAACGAAGACCTAGCTCGCGAAGCGTTCACGCTTGCTGCTGCTAAACTTCCGTTTAAAACCACTATCGTGACTCGGACGGTAATGTAATGAAAACTAAAGATCTACGTGAAAAGTCGGTAGAAGAGTTGACAGCTTTGCTTGATGAGCAACAGCTAAACCAATTCCGTCTTCGTATGGCGAAAGCAACTGGTCAATTGGGTAAATCGCACGAAGTGCAATTGACTCGCAAGACTATTGCTCGTATCAAGACCCTCCTTACCGAAAAACAGGGGAACGGACAATGAGTGAAAATACAGTCCGCACGTTAACAGGCAAAGTAGTAAGCGACAAGATGGAAAAATCTATCGTTGTTCTTATCGAACGCCGTGTTCAACACCCGTTGTATGGCAAATCAATCCGCCGTTCAACAAAATTACATGCTCATGATGAGAACAACACAGCTAAAGTTGGCGACGTTGTAACCATTAAAGAAAGCCGCCCAATGTCTAAAACTAAGTCATGGACTTTAGTTGAAGTTGTTGAAGCAGCTGCTGAGTAATTAACGTTCTTGTTGCATCATCGGTCAATTTCGAGTACTCTTTGAGCCTTTCGAAATTGTGACCGGTGATGCTCGGTTTTGGAGTAGGGCAATGATTCAGACCGAAACTATGCTCGACGTAGCAGACAACAGTGGTGCTCGCCGCGTACAATGTATTAAAGTACTTGGTGGTTCACATCGTCGTTATGCTTCTGTTGGCGACATTATTAAAGTTACTGTAAAAGAAGCAATTCCACGCGCACGTGTTAAAAAAGGTGACGTGATGAATGCAGTAGTTGTACGTACAAAATTCGGTATCCGTCGTCCAGACGGTTCAGTGATTCGTTTCGACGATAACGCTGCTGTTATTTTGAACAACAACAAAGCGCCGATTGCAACTCGTATTTTCGGACCAGTGACTCGTGAACTTCGTACTGAACAGTTCATGAAAATTATTTCATTGGCTCCTGAAGTTCTATAAGAGGCGATCATGGCTAAGATTAAAAAAGGCGATCAAGTAATTGTGATCGCAGGTAAAGAAAAAGGCAAACAGGGTACTGTTCTGTCTGTTTCTAATGACCGCGTTAAGGTTGAAGGCCTTAACTTGGTGAAGAAGCATCAAAAGCCGAACCGTGTTACTGGCGCTGAAGGCGGCATCGTAACTCAAGAAGCTTCGCTTCACATTTCAAACGTGGCAATTTTTAATGCTACAACCCAAAAGGCTGACCGTGTTGGTTACCAAACGATTGACGGCGTGAAAACTCGCGTATTCAAATCTAATGGTGAATCAGTGGCGGTAGCGAAGTAATAGGTTGAAAAAGGCAATGGCCAGACTTAAAGCACGTTACAACGACGAACTTAAAGCTCAATTAAAAGAACAATTGGGAATTAAGAATGTGATGGAGATCCCTCGCATCACTAAAATCACTATCAACATGGGTGTTGGTGCAGCTTCTGCTGACAAGAAACTCCTTGATGGTGCTCTTTCTGATATGCAAGCTATCGCTGGTCAAAAACCAGTTCTTACGTTAGCTCGTAAATCTATCGCTGGTTTCAAAATCCGTGATGGTTGGCCGATTGGTTGTAAAGTTACTTTACGCGGCGAACGTATGTACGAATTCTTAGACCGTCTGATCTCGATTGCGATTCCTCGTATCCGTGACTTCCGTGGTTTCTCTGCGAAATCATTTGATGGTCGTGGTAACTACTCAATGGGTCTTAAAGAACAGATCATGTTCCCTGAGATCGATTTTGACAAGATTGACCGTATTCGTGGTATGGACATTACCATCACTACGACTGCTCGCACCGATGACGAAGGCCGTGCGCTAATGCGTGCATTCGGCTTCCCGTTCAAATAAGAGGTCGAAATGGCTAAGAAAAGTATGATTAATCGCGAATTGAAACGCGAAGCTACTGTTGCTAAATACGCTGCAAAACGTGCTGAATTAAAAGCAATCATTGCAAACGTAAATGCTTCAGATGAAGAACGTTTCGATGCGATGATGAAATTACAAGCATTACCACGTAATGCATCTCCAGTACGTCTACGTAACCGTTGTGGTTTAACTGGTCGTCCTCATGGTTACTTCCGTAAGTTCGGCTTAAGCCGTAACATGGTACGCGATAAAGTAATGCAAGGTGATGTACCTGGCGTTGTTAAGGCAAGCTGGTAAGGAGCACTATAAATGAGTATGCAAGATACCGTTGCCGACATGCTAACACGTGTTCGTAACGCACAAATGGCAAAGAAACAAACTGTTTCTATGCCTAATTCTAAGTTGAAAGTTGCGATTGCTAACGTACTTCAACAAGAAGGTTATATTTCAAACGTAGAAGTTGCTGAAGTTGAAGGCAAAGCAACTCTTACTTTGACTTTAAAATATTTTGAAGGCAAGCCAGTTATCGAAACTGTGAAACGCGTAAGCCGTCCGGGTCTACGTCAGTATCGCGGTAAAGATGCACTTCCAAGCGTTAAGCAAGGTTTAGGTATTGCAATTGTTTCTACAAGCAAAGGCATCATGACTGATCGCGCTGCACGTGCTGCAGGCGTTGGTGGTGAAGTTATTGCTTTTGTTTCTTAATAGGTGATTCCTCATGTCTCGTGTGGCTAAAGCCCCAGTAACTGTACCTAACGGTGTAACAGTTACTCAGAACGGCCGGCAGGTCGAAGTGAAAGGCAGCAAAGGTACATTGTCTTTCAACCTGCATGCGCTGGTCGAGCTAAAACAGGAAGACGGTACTCTAGTTATTGCTCCTAAAGCTGAATCTAAAGATGCTTGGATGCAAGCTGGTACTGCTCGCGCTGTGCTTAACAACCTTGTAAAAGGTGTAAGCGAAGGTTTCGAACGTAAGTTACAACTTATCGGTGTTGGTTATAAAGCTGCGGTTAAAGGTAACGTTGTTAATCTTAACCTTGGTTTCTCTCACCCGATCGACTATACGCTTCCTGAAGGTGTAACTGCTGAAACTCCAACTGCAACTGAAATCGTACTTAAATCTGCTGATAAAGCAGTTCTAGGTCAAGTCGCTGCAGATATCCGTGGTTACCGTCCACCAGAGCCTTATAAAGGTAAAGGTGTTCGTTATTCTGACGAAGTTGTACTTCGTAAAGAAGCTAAGAAGAAATAAGGCGCGAGGTTCTTATGAACGAAAAGAAACAATCCCGTTTGCGTCGTGCGAAAAGCACACGCTTGCACATCCGTGCATTGGGTGCGACTCGTTTGTGTGTAAACCGCACTCCGCGTCACATCTATGCTCAAGTTATCTCAGCAGATGGTGGCAAAGTATTAGCGCAAGCTTCTACTCTAGACGCTACTCTACGTGCGGGTACTACTGGTAACGTTGAAGCAGCTCAGAAAGTAGGTGCTTTAATCGCAGAACGCGCTAAAGCAGCTGGTGTTACTAAAGTTGCATTTGACCGTTCTGGTTTCAAATATCATGGTCGTATCAAAGCCTTGGCTGATGCTGCCCGTGAAAACGGCTTGGAGTTCTAATCATGGCTAAAGTTGAACAAAACGAAGGTCTTGTTGAAAAGCTGGTTGCCGTTGATCGTGTAGCCAAAGTTGTTAAGGGTGGTCGTATCTTCTCTTTCACAGCATTAACTGTTGTGGGTGATGGTAATGGTCGCGTAGGTTTTGGTCGTGGTAAAGCGCGTGAAGTTCCAGCTGCTATTTCTAAAGCACTTGAAGCTGCTCGTCGTAACATGATTACTGTTGACCTTGTTGATGGTACTGTTCAGCACCCTATCAATGCTCGTCACGGTGCAAGCCGCGTTTACATGCAACCTGCTTCTGAAGGTACTGGTGTAATTGCTGGTGGCGCGATGCGTGCAGTTTTAGAAGCTGTTGGCGTACGTAATGTATTAACTAAATGTTATGGCTCTACAAACGCTGCTAACGTAGTAAACGCAACTTTTAACGGTTTGCGTGATATGACTTCTCCTGAGAAAGTTGCTGCGAAACGTGGTTTAACAGTAGAACAAATTCAAGGGTAATCAATCATGAAAACGATTAAAGTTACCCAGACTAAATCTGCATCGCACCGCTTGAAAAATCACAAGCTGAGCCTGAAAGGTTTAGGTCTGCGTCGTATTGGTCATACTGTAGAAGTGCAAGATACGCCTTCTAACCGTGGTATGATCAACCAAGTCTACTATATGGTTAGTGTAGAGGAATAAGCCATGACTCTGCGTTTAAATACAATTGCACCTGCAGAAGGTGCTAAGCGTGACAACCTTCGTCTAGGTCGTGGTATCGGTTCTGGCGTTGGTAAGACTGGTGGTCGTGGTATCAAAGGTCAAAACTCACGTAAGAGCGGTGGTACTCGTCCAGGTTTCGAAGGTGGTCAAACTGCACTTTATCGTCGTTTGCCTAAATTCGGTTTCACTAGCCAATTGGCTTTGAAAACTGCTGAAGTACGTTTATCTGAGCTTGCTAAAGTTGAAGGCGACATCGTGTCTCTTGAAACTTTAAAAGCTGCGAACGTTGTACGTAAAGACATGACTCGTGCTCGTATCGTACTTTCTGGTGAAATTACTCGTGCATTCACTGTACAAGGTGTTGCATTGACTAAAGGCGCTAAAGCTGCTGTTGAAGCTGCTGGCGGTAAAGTCGAGGAGTAATCCCCAGTGTCTATGACTCCTAGTTCTTCAGGTCATGTCAACATGATGAAAGGCCAACCATTTCATGTGAAATACCGTGAAATTATTCGTCGAATGATGTTTCTCATTGGTGCGTTGTTGGTGTTTCGACTAGGAGCGCATATTCCAGTACCAGGGATTAATAATGCCGCACTAGAAAATCTGTTTAATGCAAACCAAGGTACCATCCTTGGTTTGTTTAACATGTTTTCGGGTGGTGCATTAGAGCGAATGTCGATTCTTGCTTTAGGGATCATGCCATACATCTCTGCATCGATTATTGTGCAGTTAATGTCTACAGTGGTTCCTCAGCTCGAAGCTTTGAAAAAAGAAGGCGAGCAGGGCAAACGTAAGATTAACCAATACACACGACAAGGCACGCTGTTCCTTGCACTTGTGCAAGCAATTGGTATGTGTGCTGGCCTGATCAGCCAGGGAATTACCCTGACCTCTGGTCTGGCTTTTTATGTTCCTGCGGTAACCTCTTTGGTTGCGGGGACCATGTTCTTGATGTGGCTGGGTGAACAGATTACCGAGCGTGGGGTGGGCAATGGTATTTCCATGATCATCTTCGCAGGTATCGTTGCAGGATTGCCGACTTTAGTTATGCAGTCTCTAACTTCAGTTGATAATGGCCAGTCTAGTCTAATTGGATTAGCAATTTTTGGTCTGTTATCGATTGCTGTACTTGCAGCGATTGTGTTTATCGAGAAGGCGCAACGTCGTATTCCGGTGAACTATGCTCAAAAGCAGCAGGGACGTCGTGTATTTACTGCACAGCAAACGCACTTGCCATTAAAAATTAATATGGCGGGTGTAATTCCGGCAATTTTTGCCAGCTCTTTACTTTTGTTCCCAGCGAGCTTAGGTCAGTGGGTTGGTAGTTCGGATCCAAGTGCAGGAATTATCAAGCGTAGTCTACAAGACTTGGCATTGGTGTTATCGCCTGGTCAGCCGTTGTATTTGGTGCTCTTTGGTGCGTTAATTATCTTTTTCTGTTACTTCTATACAGCACTGGTATTTAGTCCTAAAGAAGTGTCAGAGAACTTGAAACGCAGCGGAGCTTACGTGCCTGGTATTCGTCCAGGTGAGCAAACTGCTCGTTACTTAGATCATATTCTCAATCGTTTGACCTTTATCGGCGCGATATACATCACTGTCATCTGTTTAATGCCGATGATTCTGCAAAGCTCTTTTGGTATTCCATTTAGCTTGGGCGGAACATCGTTGCTGATCGTGGTAGTGGTGGTGATGGACTTTATGGCTCAGCTTCAAGCACATCTCACCTCGCACCAGTATGACAATCAAACGTTAATGAGAAAAACGACTGCTCATCCTAAGGGATAAGCGCACTTAGAGGTTTCATCATGAAAGTACAAGCTTCTGTAAAGAAAATTTGTGGTAGCTGTAAAGTTATCCGTCGTAATGGGGTTATCCGCGTAATTTGTAGCGCAGAACCTCGTCATAAGCAGCGTCAAGGTTAATCTGATCAAGACCTGTTGATTTCAGTAGGCGAATTGGGTTATTATCCGCCCCTCAAGATTTTTGTGGGGCGGTTGATTATCTCTACTGCCTTTTTGGAGAAAATTGAATGGCTCGTATTGCCGGTGTAAACATTCCGGATAACAAGCATGCTGTTATCTCTCTAACGTACATCTTTGGTATTGGTCGCCACACTGCTAAGTCAATCTTAGCTGCTGCGGGTATCGCACCGACTACTAAGATCCGTGAATTAGATGACGCTCAGCTTGATGCGATTCGTGCAGAAATTGCCAAGGTTCCGACCGAAGGTGATTTACGTCGCGAAATTTCCATGAACATTAAACGTTTAATGGATTTAGGCTGCTACCGCGGTCTTCGTCATCGTCGCAGCTTGCCTGTCCGTGGTCAACGCACCAAAACTAACGCACGTACCCGTAAAGGTCCGCGCAAACCAATTAAGAAATAAGATTTCTGGAAGCTAAAAGATGGCTAAAGATACTCGCACACGCAAGAAGGTCACTCGTACCGTCTCTGAAGGTGTTGCACACATTCACGCTTCTTTTAATAACACCATTGTGACTATTACCGATCGTCAAGGTAATGCACTGGCTTGGGCCACTTCAGGTGGACAAGGCTTCCGTGGATCACGTAAATCAACTCCGTTTGCTGCTCAGGTAGCTGCTGAAGTTGCTGGTAAAGCTGCTTTAGATTACGGTTTGAAAAACTTGGACGTCCTTGTGAAAGGTCCTGGTCCAGGTCGTGAGTCTGCGGTTCGTGCATTAGGTGCAGTGGGTTATAAAATTAACAGCATTACCGATGTGACTCCAATCCCTCACAACGGTTGCCGTCCACCTAAAAAACGTCGCGTGTAAGGAGAAACATTCATGGCTCGTTATATTGGTCCAAAATGCAAACTCTCTCGCCGCGAAGGGACAGACCTGCAATTAAAATCTGGCGTTAAACCATTTGACGTCAAAACTAAAAAACACGCTAAAGCTCCTGGTCAACATGGTGGAGCTCGTGGCGGTAAACAATCTGAGTACTCACTACAATTACGTGAAAAACAAAAAGTACGTCGTATGTACGGTGTTTTAGAGCGTCAATTTAGTAACTACTACAAAGAAGCTGCTCGTGTTAAAGGCGCAACTGGTGAAAACCTGTTGAAATTGCTTGAAAGCCGTCTTGATAACGTTGTTTATCGCATGGGTTTTGGTTCTACACGTGCAGAAGCTCGTCAGTTAGTATCTCACCGTTCAATCACTTTAAATGGCCGTCGCGTTAACATCGCGTCTATCCAAGTTAAAGCGGGTGACGTGATTGCAGTTCACGAAGGCGCTAAACAACAATTACGTATCAAAAACGCAATTGAATTAGCTGCTCAACGTGGCATTCCTTCTTGGATGGAAGTAGATCATTCTAAACTAGAAGGTACGTTCAAAGCTGCACCGGATCGTTCTGATTTACCTGCTGAAATCAACGAAAGCTTGATTGTAGAATTGTATTCTAAATAATCCTTGAGGTAGCAATATGACGCGTACTGCAAATGAGTTTCTAACTCCGCAAGCGATCAAGGTCGAAGCGGCAAGCGGGACCTCGGCAAAAGTTATTCTAGAACCCTTAGAGCGTGGCTTTGGTCATACTCTGGGCAATGCTTTACGTCGCATCCTTCTTTCTTCTTTACCTGGCGCTGCTGTGGTAGAAGTTGAGATTGAAGGTGTTGAGCACGAGTACAGTACTTTGGAAGGCTTGCAGCAGGACATCGTCGAGCTCTTGCTGAACCTAAAAGGATTGTCTATTAAGCTGTTCGATCAAAATGAAGCTTATTTAACATTAGAGAAACAAGGTCCAGGCGACGTAACTGCGGCTGACCTTCGTTTACCTCATAATGTTGAAGTGGTTAACCCTGAACACTTGATCGGCACGTTAAGTGCATCAGGCAATCTTAAGATGCGCCTGAAAGTGGCTCAAGGCCGTGGCTACGAGACTTCTGACTCACGTTTCCCAGAAGGCGAGACTCGCCCAGTGGGTCGTTTACAGTTAGATGCATCTTACAGCCCGATCAAACGTGTGTCTTACACAGTGGAAAACGCTCGTGTAGAACAACGTACTGACCTTGATAAACTGGTCATTGATCTTGAAACCAACGGTACAGTTGATCCTGAAGAAGCAATCCGTAAAGCGGCAACAATCTTGCAACAACAAATTGCAATCTTTGTTGATCTTCAGAAAGATCAAGCTCCTGTGGCTCAAGAACCTCGTGAAGAAGTTGATCCAATTTTGCTTCGTCCAGTAGATGATCTAGAGCTAACTGTTCGTTCTGCTAACTGTTTGAAAGCAGAAAACATTTACTACATTGGTGATCTTGTACAGCGTACTGAGGTTGAGTTACTTAAAACTCCTAACCTTGGTAAAAAATCGCTTACTGAGATCAAAGATGTTCTGGCTTCCAAAGGCTTACAACTCGGCATGCGTTTAGAGAACTGGCCACCAGCTAGTCTCCGTATGGACGATCGTTTCGCCTATCGTAGCCGTTAATTAAGTAGGACTATCACCATGCGTCATCGTAATAGTGGTGTGAAATTAGGCCGTACAAGCAGTCATCGTAAAGCGATGTTCCAAAACATGGCTAACTCTTTGTTCGAGCACGAGTTGATCAAAACAACTGTGCCTAAAGCAAAAGAATTACGTCGTGTTGCTGAGCCTTTAATCACTTTAGCTAAAGTCGATACAGTAGCAAACCGTCGTTTGGCGTTTGCTCGTACTCGTTCAGCTGCAACTGTTGGTAAATTATTTACCGTTCTTGGCCCTCGTTACAAAGAGCGTAACGGCGGTTATCTACGTGTTCTTAAAGCGGGCTTCCGTGCAGGTGATGCTGCACCGATGGCTTACGTTGAGCTAGTAGATCGCGAAGTTAACTAATTTCGTGTAGAGCAGCAAACGTTGTTCGAAAAGGTCGGTTGAATAAACCGGCCTTTTTTATTGTCTTGCATTTACCCATTATCAGGCAGTTTAGAAATTTGTCCTGAAAAGATAAGAAAATAATCACTTTTATTCAAACTTGACATTGTGTATTGTCAATTTTGTGATTTAATAAAATATATGACAATGCTCAGGTAAAAGAAGAATATGGAAAAGCAAGTTGATATTTTAATTGTAGGCGCGGGGATCTCGGGAATTGGTCTGGCGGCCCATCTTTCTAAACATAGTCCTCAACGCTCATTCGAAATTATTGAACGTCGCGAAAGCTTTGGCGGTACGTGGGACCTGTTTAAATATCCTGGTATCCGTTCAGATTCGGACATGTCGACTTTTGGCTTCAACTTTAAGCCTTGGAAAAAAGAAAGTGTATTGGCTTCTGGCTCGGCAATTAAAAATTATCTTGCAGAAGTGGTTCAGGAATTTAACTTGAGCTCAAAAATTCATTTTCAACATCGCGTCGTTAGTGCCAATTATGATTCAGCGACACGTAAATGGTCAGTCGTAGCTGAAAACGCTCAGGGCAAAAAGCAGACCTGGATCGCTAACTTTGTTCTTGGCTGTACGGGTTACTACAATTATGATCAAGGCTTCCAGCCGGAATTCCCGCATCAGGAAGCATTCAAAGGTACATTTATTCACCCGCAGCATTGGCCTGAAAATCTGGACTATAGCGGAAAAAAAGTAGTGATTATTGGCAGTGGTGCGACAGCAATAACATTAGTTCCAGCCATGGTGAAAGGCGGTGCAGGGCATGTGACCATGTTACAACGCTCTCCCACCTATATCGCCTCAGTTCCTTCGATCGACATGATTTACTCAAAAATGCGTAAATTATTGCCAGAAGATGTGGCTTATAAGCTGACCCGTGCGCGTAATATTGGCATGCAGCGTGGTATCTATGCACTCGCACAAAAACAGCCAAAACTACTGAAAACCTTATTATTGAAATCTGTACAGTTTCAGTTGAAAGGGAAAGTGGATATGAAACACTTTACCCCGAATTATGAACCTTGGGATCAGCGCCTATGTGTAGTGCCAGATGGGGATTTATTCAAAATCCTGCGTGAAGGTCATGCATCTGTAGAAACAGATCATATCGAGAAATTTACTGAAACTGGGATTCAGCTGAAATCAGGTAAATATCTGGATGCGGATATTATTGTGTTTGCTACGGGTTTAAATATTCAGATTCTGGGTGGTATTCAGGCCACGATGGATGGCAAGCCTTTGGATACGTCGAAGCATATGCTGTATCAAGGGGTCATGCTCAGTGATGTGCCAAATATGGCGCTGATTATTGGTTATATCAATGCTTCCTGGACCTTGAAAGTGGATATTGCCGCAGAATATATCTGCCGTCTGCTCAATTATATGGATCAGCATGGTTATGATGAAGTGATTCCAGAAGGGGATGCTACGGAATTACTTGAAGATACGGTGATGGGTAGTTTAACTTCAGGCTATATTGCCCGTGCCGCAGATGTGATGCCGAAACAGGGTAAGCATGCACCTTGGAAAGTATCTAATAACTACTTGGCAGACCGTAAAGAGCTTAAAACGGCATCTTTTGAAGATGGAGTATTGAAATTCAAATCGAAATCCAGTGCTGTGCCAGCCAAGCCAAGATTGGTGTCTTAAGTATAGACATAGATAAAAGGAGTACCTGATGTACTCCTTTTTCATATTTCAAATTAGAGTGATCTGGAAATCAGTTCCTTCATGATTTCATTGGTTCCTGCATAAATGCGGTTCGCGCGATTATCCAGGTACGCTCGTGCAATCGGATATTCCAGCATATAGCCATAACCGCCATGCAGTTGTAGGCATTCGTCAACCACTTTGCTATACAGTTCAGAAATTTTGTATTTAGCAGCTGCGGCGGCATCAACTCCCAATTTTTGAATAAGCTGTAGTTGCATACAACGGTCCAGATAAGCTCGGCAGATTTCAATTTCGGTACGCAGTTCTGCCAGTTTAAAACGGGTATTTTGAAAAGCGCTGATCGGTTTGCCAAAGGCTTGACGTTCTTTGGTGTATTTCACCGTATGTGCGAATGCTGCTTCTGCCCCTGCCTGACATATGATGGCCACAATTAACCGCTCCCAAGCCAGTTCTTTCATCAGCATCATAAAACCCATGCCTTCCTGACCTAGCAGGTTTTCTTTAGGCACACGGACATTGTCAAAGAACAGTTCACAGGTATCCTGACCTTTCATGCCGATTTTATTTAAGGGTTTACCTTTACTAAATCCTGCACGATCTGCTTCGACCATAATCAAAGAAAGATTGGCAGAGCCTTTCTCACTATGACCCGTCTTACATACCGCAATTGCCGTATCACAAAGATAGCCATTGGTAATGAATATCTTGGAACCATTAATCACATACTCATCACCCTCTAATACCGCACTGGTGCGTACTGCCTGCAGGTCTGAGCCAGTTCCAGGTTCGGTCATCGCAATTGCCGTGACCACTTCACCTGTAGCCATTTTCGGGAGCCATTGCTGCTTTTGTGTTTCATTGCCAAAGTTCAGAATATAATTGGCCACGATATCGGAGTGCAGTGAAAATCCTGTCGCAGAGTCGCCTGCATAGGCCTGTTCCTCGATCAGGATCATACTGTATAAACGATCCACCCCTGAACCGCCATAAGCTTCAGGCATCGTGGCACAGAGAAGGCCAAGTTCACCGGCTTTATTCCAGAGCTCACGATCGATATGCTGTTGCTGTTCATATTTTTCTGTATGAGGAATCACTTCCTTTTCATAGAATTTACGGACCATCTCCCGAAAGGCTTCATGTTCATCATTGAAAAGCTGACGTGGCAGCATGCTGGCCAATGGACGGATCGCGCTCGAATGCATCTTATAATTCCCTTATTGTGATGTTTTATTTAACTTAAGATAGAGCAGATGAGGGAACAATGAGCTGAATGTTCAAATCTGGGGAATCTACTGATGCTTTTGGTCATTTGTATGAAATACCTCGAAATTCAGCAATGGCTTAAGGTAAACTACTCAGGTTTGTAACGAGTTGGGAAAATTCGATGACTGATGACATCACCTTAGAAGAGCGCAAAGTGATTTATCGCGCGCGTCGTGGCTTGAAAGAGATCGATGTATATTTTGATCCCTACGTGAAAAACTATTATCTCACTGCTGATCCCTTCGAAAAACAGATGTTTGCTGAGCTGGTTGCACAGGAAGATCCAGACCTGCTGGACTGGTTTATGGAAGTGTCTGAACCCCCACGCCCTGAATTAAAAGATTTTATCAAGAAGCTTAAATTTTACGTTCATGGATAATCGTTGTTTCAAGCTGAAACGCAGCAAGTGTGCGCTGGTGTTTCAGCTTTTTATTTTCGCTGTATTAATGTTCCTGCTGTATCAGTTATTGCCTGTGATAATTTGGCTGGTTTGTGGCGTCATCGGAGTGGTCATCTACCAGTTGTTTTATCGTAAGACACTGCACATTGAGCAGTTTGAATATCTGGATGGACGTGAATGGTCACTGACAGCAGCTGCGCAAGGCACACGGCGAGTGTTGATCAGTCACGTGATTGATCACCAAGCTTATATCGTGGTGTATTTCCAGCATGCAAAAGCACGTCCGTTGCTCATCTGGTGTGACCAGTTGCCTTTTAAACAATGGAAGTCTTTGAAAGTTTTGACAAAAATACTTTAATTGTCCGACAAATGATATTCCGAAATTTTAAATAAATTGATTAAAAATAAAGATTTATCCGCTAACCCCGCTTGAATTGTCAGACAAAAAATCACATTTCTCTGTAAAAACAATGAATTGTCTGACAATTTTTCAGCTGCTTTTTTTATAAGCAGGTACATTTAAGTCACCAACAGCGAACACAGGAGATCATGATGGAATTTCCAATGTGGATGTTTTTGATCGTTGCGATTGTGATGGCCCTAGTCATAGGACGGCTGGGAACGGTGCTGAAGGACAGATTTTCACCTAAATAACAGAATTAAGCTCGAGAACCTATTTTCTTCTCGGCTTGCCAAGTTGATAAGTAGCATGTGCTGAACCGTCGCAATGCTACTTTTTTTTGCCCAAAATTTGGGATTTTATCTACTACAGTCAATTGCAGCTGGGAAATTTAATGGCAAAGTGTCTGGTCTAAATTAGAGTAAATACTCTTTTATTCGTTATATGCTTCTGATATGTTTAGCAGAATAATGGACATAATCACAATTATAGAGGACAGGAAAATGTCGAGCGTCCGAAAAATATGCCAAGGTATGGCGACCATTGCAATAACAACAACAGTTCTAACAGGATGTTCTCAGGTCATTAAAACCGGTGCCAATGTGGCGCTGGGCTTCACTGAAAAGCATATTGTTCCACCAATCCTGGCGATGGATGATGCCGAGATGGTGTGTAATTCCGGGAATTCTTTAACACCAGCCATCATGTCGACCAAGGAAATGGGGGCTGATCCGACTCGTGTTGCGGTACTGATGTACTCCGCAGCGGGGATTTGTGCCGAGCAGAAAGCGCTGGATGCAGAGCTACGGTATCTGCGTGCTTCTAAAGTCAATCAGGTGACTGAAGCTCAGGATGCGCGGATTGAGCAGAAACGCTGGGCTGCACTGGCCGCACAACGTCAGTACACGGGCTATCAGTTATTCCAGACCCGTTATGAGAAAAAATATAAAAAAGCGCTGGGTGAAGGCTGTCCACGCATGAACAGTGATATTGAACAGACAGTTTATCTGCTGGGCATGCTGAGTGGCTTACAAGCCATGACCAATGACATTAACTCGGGTGGGGCCGTACAAGTACCTAAAGATATTGCGGCTGTGGTTGAGCGTGGCATGACCTGTCTGGATAATACCAAATTCTGGGGCGCGCCAAATGCAACCCGTGCTGTGATCTGGACTTTATTGCCAGGGGCAGGTGATGGAAAACCTGATCCTTACCAAACTCTGAAACAGTCAGTACAAATCGGTGAGCAAAAAGGTGTACGTTTATCACATGCCTTATATGCTGTAGCGGCACAGGCCAGTGGGGATGATGCCAAAATTCGTGATGCGTTAAGAACCTTTGATCAGGCACGTAGTGATGAAAAGCCAGTCAATCCTCAGTTCAAGCTGATCGACAGTATGGCTGCCATTATGGTGAATGGTATTTCTGACCGTTACTGGACTGAAAATACCGGTATTCGTAGTGCAGATGATGGCATGCAGACCTTCTGGGATGAAACAGATAATTCTTCAGAACTGGATGATCTGTTTAGCGCTGACCTATAATTTAATGAAAAATTAAGTGAATGATGCTCATAGAGGTCATTTTCAATATGCTGAAAGGAGTTCAAGGAGCCGATGCAAGATCAACATCTTCGACGAAAAATTATTTTTCTGGCGGCTTTTGTCTCTCTTTCAGCGAGTTTGCAAATCTTTAACGATGCTTTCATCTACTGGCAGGAAAGCCTGCTCGGAGAATTCTGGCGGCTCTGGACTGCGCACTGGGTGCATGTCGGCTGGGCCCATTATTTTCTGAATATCCTTGCCTTTATCTGTTTACCTTTCATTTTTCCCCGTGCATCTGTGTGGCATTTCGTCTCGATTCTTTTGATTCTGCCGCCGTTGATCAGCCTGAGTTTTTATTTTTTCCTGCCAAATATTGAAGCATATGCAGGACTATCCGGGGTATTACATGGGGCCTATGTCGCAGTCGCCTGCGTGCATCTACTTTATCAGCGTGAACGTGGGTTTGCCGTAATGGTATTATTTTTAATCTTTGCCAAACTGATTTGGGAAAATACCATTGGAAATCAGGAAACTGCACAACTTATCGGCAGTCCGGTACTGGTCGAAGCGCATTTATTAGGGGTGATCTGGGGAGTGGTAGTCGCATTGCTCTATATCTTGGGCAATTATGTCCAGGATAGCTGAAACTGTTGGCAGAAAAGACAAAAAGAAAAGATAAATTGTCATTTTTATTCTGCTGATTTTCATGCAGAGTCAAAATAGAAAATAATGATACTGACCCTTGTAAAGGAATTTTCGGGGCAGACAGGAAGACCAGCGCTTAAAAGAATGTAAGGCGCGAAAACAAGAATAGGAAAATACATGCACAACGATAATCAAAACAGATCGGGATTAGGTCTGTTACGTTATATCTGGACAGAGTGGATCTCGACCTTTGTCGTGCTCATCTTGCTCTTACTGACCTTAGTGATTGGAACCGGGGAAATGATTCATGGTCAGTTACTGCGTATGGGCGAGCGTCTGTATGGTGATCCGGCGACAGGCATGCAATATTCGTTTTTGCGTGCTGAACCGAAAGCACCACAATGTGATCGTAATATTAATGTCGATCAAAAAGTTCAGGAGCAGATGAAAGCAGATGCCGCCGATGAATATGCCGATTTCTTCGGTGTACGTTCTGAAGCGGATGTGCGTGCTGCAGTGATGCAGGCACAACAGGTTTGTGAAGAGTCTTACCAGTTCTATGACAAGGCGATAACGCATATTGAAGCGCATCCAAGTATTCGTGCCTATCGCAGTTTTGAAACTTCATTCTTTGGCATTTTCAAGTTCGGGACTGAAAACCGTGCCTTGCTGCTCATCATTATGGTGGTATTTGCTGCAATCAGCGCGACATTGAAAACCCATCATATTGGTCTACGTAGTCCAGCCACTCGTATCGACTTTAAAGTCTATTCTGTGGCGATGCTGATCGCGAACAGTTTCCTGGTCTATTCTTCCTATAGCCAATATATGTCGGTGCTGAATTCCGGGGTGCCAATGGGAGACATGAAGTATGTCTACTGGCTATGGATGATTCTCTTTGGGACATTGACCCTGATCAGTTTGTATCAAGTCATTAAGCCACCTCAGGCGACCCGAGAAGGGGGCAGTTTCGGGCTGGCTTTCTTAAGCGTGCCACTGTATGCCTATATGGCCATCAGTACCGGATTTAACTTTGTCTTCTTGATGGATTACCCGATGGGTCAGGGCATCTATCTGGGGCAGTTGGTTGAATTTTCGAGTATCTTCCTAAATCTGGCCTTATTTATCTGGGCCGGTATGTTGCTGAAACAAACCCGTGTCGTAGACATGTTCCTGAATATCCTGCGTCCATGGAATCTGGCACCAGAAACCTTGACCTGGTTAATCCTGCTGGCAGCTGCACTACCAACCGCTTATACCGGTGCATCTGGGATTTTCGTGATTGCTGCAGGTGCGATCATTTATAAGGAAGTCTGGAATGCCGGTGGTCGCCGTCAGTTTGCCTTGGCAGCAACAGCGATGTCCGGTTCACTCGGTGTGGTGCTTCGTCCATGTCTACTGATTGTTGTGGTTGCTTCACTGAACAAGGAAGTGACGACAGATATGCTGTATCACTACGGTGTCTATGTCTTCCTGCTCAGTTCAACATTGTTCCTGATCATTTCGCTATTCTTTGCTGAAAGCAAGTTCCGTATTGCTGCACCTGGTCTGGCTTCACCACAGTCTGCACGTGCCTTTGTAAATGTGATTCCTTATATTGTGATTTTCATCCTGATCTGGCTGTTCTACAAATATGCTTTATCTACAGATCTGAATGAATTTACTGCACCTGTCATGATGCCAGTCATTCTGTTGATGATCGTGCTATTTGATAAGTTACGTCATGAGCCTGCACCATTACCACCAGTAGGGCATTGGGATGAAACCTTAACCACAACCTTAGGTTCAGGAAATACGCCTGCAATGGCGACTGCGGGTACAGCCATTAATGCTGAATATCGTGAAGCAGACCATGTTGAGCAGCAGGGCGGTGAGCTGGCTGTAGATCATGGTGTAAAACGTTCGACTGTGGTTGAAAGTTTACGTCATGTCGGCTTCTGGAAATCATTACACATTTCGACCAGTGAAACGGTTGGACACATTGGTGCGCTGGTGATTCTGATGGCACTATCTGTCAGTGTGGGCGGCCTGCTGGAACGTATGGAAATTATGGAAGCGTTCCCGACAGATATTAGCAGTACCATTCTGGTGATTTCCATGATTGTTGGCCTGATGGTGTTCGTTGGCATGATTATGGACCCATTCGGCGCAGTGATCCTGATTTCAGCAACGGTTGCACCAGTCGCCTATCAGTATGGAATTCATCCGGTACATTTCTGGATGATTACCTTGATTGGTTTCGAGTTGGGTTATGTGACACCACCAGTTGCCCTGAACCATTTGTTGGCAAGGCAATCCATTGGTGATGCTGAGGTGGCCGAGGCGGATGCAGAAGTTCGACATAAGTCCTTTTATTACCGTTATGAGCGCTGGATTTTACCGATGATCGTGTTACTGCCAGCGATGCTGATCATTGCCTATGTACCTTATGTATTTAAACTCTTCGGCTGGTATCAGTAATTTAAGCAAATAAAAAAAGCACCTTCGGGTGCTTTTTTTTATTGTGGCCTTAACGCAGCCTAAGCTTATTTTGTAAAACAGGACTGCAAAGTAAAATCCCACAAAAAATCAGCCCTAATCCGAGCAGGCTATAGAGATCCGGAACTTCCTGCCAGAATAAATAGCCCCATAAGCCAGCGAAGAAAATCGCAATATAGTTCACTGGTCCAATCTGACCAGCAGGTGCCAGTTTATAAGCATTGGATAGAAATAACTGGCTGGTATTTGCCAATAAACCGGCTGCAATTAAATAACCGAGTTCAGTCAGGGTATAAGGACGCCAATGCCAGAACATTGGAATCATGGAAATCAGGGTGCCGATCAGACAGAAATAAAACACAATTCGTTCTGGTGGTTCAGTTTGGGTCAATGCGCGAACCGTGACAAAAGCCATAGCAGCCAGGAAGCTGGCACTCAAGCCAATCACGGACATCAGGTTAAATAAACCGGAATCAGGCTTAGCCACGCACAACACGCCAATAAAACCGATCGCAGCAGCCAGTAACATGCTTTGAGTGACTTTTTCTTTTAGAAACAGCCAAGCAATCAGCGGAATAAAAATTGGTGAGGAATAGGTAAAGACCATGGCATTGGAGAGCTTTAAATGTGCAATGGCATAGAAAAATCCATACATCGCCGTCAGACCTGCGACAGAACGCCAGGTGTGCATCCAGAGTTTTTCAGTTTTAAAAAAGTTAATGCCTTTATTGAAGATTAAAGGAAGAAAAATAAACAGGCCGACAAAATTCCGGAAAAATACCACAGTGGCATTATCAACGGTGTGTGAGGCGAAGCGGATACAGACGCCCATGACTGAAAACAAAAAAGCGGAACAGGTCAGAAAGACAATTGCCTTAACCAGATGCGAGGGAGAGGCTACACTCATGAGGGAACTTAGCTAGAAAATCTGTGGATATTCTAGCTGAAAATCCCTAACTCATTCTGACTATTGTGCCAGTTGTGCTTCGAGTAACTTGATTTGTTCCTCTTTGAGTTTAATCAGCTCATCCGCATCACTATGCTGTTGCTTCAGGCTTTTTTCCTGCTCATTGAGCTGTTGCTGAATATCTTCCAGTTTGGCAATTTCTTCTTTCGCCAAAGTGGCATTCTCAGTAACTTCTTCTCTTATAATAGAGGCATCGACCAGAACATTTTCAGAAGTAGGCACAATTTCTTCCGGTTCAGGTTCTGCTTTAGGTGCGGCTTGTGTCACCGGTGCATGCATCAAGTCACCCTGATGTGCCGGTAATGTTTCATTTTGCGTGAGAAAAAACTGTGTAATTATTAAAACAGCAATAATCACAACAATTAATCCACTCACTATTCCCCATAAAAGTTTAGGATTTTGTCGATGATCTAGAGTCATTTAGGTTCCCGAAATTATTCTTTTGGCTGACGGGGTTTAAACTGAATCACACCAATTTCATCCGGAACGGCTGGTGACTCAGGTTCCTCGATATGGGTAGGACGGTTTTCTTCATACCCACATTCGATACATTCAATCCATTCAGCTTCACCAGAGGTCAGCATAACGATCCGATCCAACGCCTGACATTTAGGACATTTTGCGCCTGCAATGAAACGACGTTTGATAGCCATCATACTCACCCTGTGATTTACTTAAAAACGTAGTTTAAGCGTTTTTAGAGCGGTTCGTCCAACCTTGATGACGTAACAAAGCATCTATTTTTGGCTCGCGTCCGCGGAAATTGATAAATGCGTCAAGTGCTGTATCTTTTCCGCCAACTGCTAGAATTTTTTGTCTAAACTGCTTTCCAGTTTCAGTATTAAAAATTCCTTCTTCTTCGAAGCGATCGAAGGCATCACTGGCCAAAACTTCTGCCCATTTATAAGAATAATAGCCCGCTGCATATCCACCCGCGAAGATATGACTGAAGCTGTGCTGGAACCGGTTATATGCTGTAGTAGGTAAAACGGCATATTTTTCACGAATCTCGTTCAAGGTTGCCTGAATCTGTTCAGCACTCAATGCCGGATTGGCACGGTGAATGGTTAAGTCAAATAAAGCAAATTCCAGCTGACGCAAAGTTTGCATACCGGACTGGAAGAAACGGGCATCCAGCAAGGCTTTTAACAAGTCAGCAGGTAAGACTTCCTTGGTTTCTATATGTTCGCTGAGCAGGTTTAAACTGTCCTGATCCCAAGCCCAGAATTCCATAAACTGGCTTGGTAGTTCGACAGCATCCCAATCCACGCCATGTGTACCAGCCACGGCAATATTGTCCACTTCTGTCAGCATATGATGCAGCCCATGACCAAACTCATGGAACAGGGTAATTACTTCATCATGAGTCAGTAGTGCAGGGCGGTTACCCACAGGTGGAGTAAAGTTTGCTACCATATAACAGATTGGTTTTTGCAGGCCTTCAGCAATTTGCATGCGTGAACGGAAGCCGCTCATCCAGGCACCGCCACGTTTGCCCTGACGTGCATAGAGATCGAAATAGAAACCGCCAATCACTTCGCCCTGATCTTCCAGTTCAAAATAACGCGCATCTGGATGCCAAACTGGCGCTTCACGTTCAACCACCTGAATGTCATATAAACGTTTCAGGATACTGAACAAGCCTTGCAAGATTTTTGGAGCCGGGAAGTAGGGTTTTAGCGATTCCTGAGACAGATTAAACTGCTGCATTTTCAACTTTTCAGAATAGTAACTGCTGTCCCAAGGCTTTAATTCTGTGATGCCATCTTCAGCAGCAATGGCTTTCAGTTCAGCCACTTCCTGTTTAGCAGGCGCACGGGCATGTTCCGCCAGATCACGCAGGAATTCATCAACAGCTTCGACATTTGGCGCCATTTTGCTGGCCAGTGAATATTCGGCATAGTTATTAAAGCCTAATAGTGCTGCCATTTCCTGACGTAATTTCAGGATTTCTTCCATGATGGCTGTATTGTCAAATTCAGTCTGTTCGGACTGATCTGACGCGCGTGTGGTATAGGCTTTATAGAGTTCTTCACGCAGGCCACGATCTTCGGCATGAGTCATAATTGCCAGATAAGACGGGAAATCTAAAGTAGCAACCGGCTGATCCAGTTCACGTTGCTGGCCATACTGTTTTAAGAGTTCAATATTACTTTCAGACAGGCCCGCTAATTCTTCTTCCTTAAGCGGTCTGAAATAAGCTTGAGTTGCATCCAGTACATGGTTGGAGAAATCTGAGGAAAGCTGTGACAAACGTGCAGAAATTTCTGCATAGCGTTTTTTTGCTTCACCCTCTAGAGCTACGCCTGACAATTTAAAGTCACGTAGTGCCAGTTTAATCGCACTTTGCTGGGCTTCCGGCAGTTCATGGAAAACTGGTGCATCCTGCACATGCTGATAGGTTTGATATAGCGCCGTATGCTGGCCCAACTGGGTATAGTAATCACTTAGACCTGATAATAATGCCTGATAGACATCACGGGTTTCACTATTATTCATGACTGCGTTGAGATGCGACAAAACACCCCAGGACTCGCTCATATTATTTTCTAGTGTGTCGACCTGTTTCAGGACCGCAAGTTGTTCCTGGACAGTATCAGGTGTCTGGGTCAGTTCATTTAGAAATTGCAAACCTTGCTGAATGCAGTTTTCAATTTTTTGTTTAAGATCTGCCAGCGTAATCTGATCGAATTGTGGAACGGGTAAAGTTGCTTTTTCTAATGTCATGTCGTTTCTGCCGAAGTCATTTCCTGTGTTAAATCTAGATGTAGGGCTTATTGGCAGGGAAATCAAGCATACGACGGTATTATTTATTCGACTTCAGGCTGGATATTGATTCGTTCAATCTCATGCACGATGCTGCCTAAAGTACTTGTTGTAAGCTTAAGCTGTAGTTCAACGGATTTATTTTGATAAAGCTGAAATTCTGAAACAGATAGCTCCATAACCGGTAAATGTCTATATTCTGTATCAAAGGAATAGGAGATATGATTTCGAACACCTTTGAATTTCACAGCCTGAGTAATAATTGAAATACTGTTAGTTTCGCCTGTTAGCTTCGTATAAAGATAGGGTGGATACGTGGTCAAATTAAACCAAAGTACTGAGATCATGACCGAAGGAAAAATAAAAAGACTATAAAATTTGGGGCGCTTTCTGAAATTACGCCAATGATAAGGTGGAAACCATAAACCATGCTGTTTGAGTCTGAAAAAATACAGCAATATCCCAATACATATGACACAGCTTATAATCAATGCAAAATAATTCGTAAGTGGCGTTGCTACAAAATTAAAATACTTGAGTGCAATAAAGTCACTGAGGATCAAAATCGTAAAAATTAGAATCGCATAGATATGTAAATGCTGTTTATTATTTGATGCAATAAGCATGATATTTTTTTAGTCGTTATTTAACTGAATTATAAAATAAAAAGAGCGCTGTAGCGCTCTTTTTATGATCATCAGAAATTATTCAGTCTTGGCTTTTGCATTCGACTTTTTCTTTTTGATCTTGGCTTTTTTCTTTACTTTATCTTTAGCCTTTGCTTCAGACTTTCCTGCAGATTTTTTAGCAGGCTTTTTGCTGTAGGAACTGGGCTTGGATTTGTCTTTTTTGCGTCGTATGGGCTGTTCTCCATCATCACTGGGCTGGGCTTTTTGCGCACGCTCATGATTATTGAAGACTTCCTCTTTTGCTTCCGGACGTGGTGCAGGTTTTTTTTCTGCGACACGTGGAGCACGGGCGCGAATTGGACGACCCGCATGAGTCAGTTGCTGGATCAATTCAAAGTCAATTTTGCGTTCTTCCAGATTGACTCCAGCGACCTTGATCTTGACTTCATCACCCAGACCAAAGATCTGGCCACGGTTCTGGCCGACCAGACTCTGGCTGCTTTGATCAAAGACAAAGAAGTCATCGCCCAACTGGCTCACATGCACCATACCATCGACATAGAGGTCTTTCAGCGTGACAAACAAACCAAATTCAGCCGTTGCACTGATAATGCCAACAAACTCTTCACCAAGATGTTGCTGCATATAGTGACATTTCAGCCAGGTCGTTACAGAGCGGGAGGCTTCATCAGCACGGCGTTCTGTCGCTGAGAAATGCTCACCGGCATCATCTAAAGATGCACCTGAAATTGGATATGGCTTTTTACTCAAATGAGCTTTGATAGCACGATGTAATAACAGATCTGGGTAACGGCGAATTGGAGAGGTGAAGTGCGTATATGCTTCATAAGCCAGACCAAAGTGACCGGCATTGTCGGCACCGTAGTACGCCTGCATCATGGAACGCAATAACACGGCATGAATACTTGGCGCATCAATCCGGTCTTTGGTCGCTTCAATGACTGCCTGATAATCGGCCTGGGTTGGCTGTTCCGGGAATGGCAGACCCAGCAACTTCACGAAATCACGAACTTTCTGGATGCGTGAGAACTCTGGTGGTTGATGCACTCGGTACAGCATTGGTATTTCATTTTTCAGTGCATATTCAGCTGCTGCGACGTTAGCCAGCAACATACATTCTTCAATCAGCTTATGCGCATCATTACGGGTTCGTGGCAGAATTTCATTAATACCACCCAGTTCATCGAAAGTCATATAGGTTTCAATGGTTTCGAATTCCATTGCATTACGTTCAGCACGTAAGCCTTTTAGAATCTGATACAACTGGAACAGGGTATTTAGTGATTTACGTACACTACGATCTTCAGTGATTGCTGTGCTATCACCTTCAAAATACTTCGCGACCTGGTCATAAGTCAGACGTGCCTTGGAATGCATCATTGAAGGGTAGAATTCATACCCGGTCACTCGGCCAGCTCGTGACAGTTTCAGGTCACAAACCATGCACAGACGGTCGACATTCGGATTTAATGAACACAGGCCATTAGAGAGTGCTTCAGGCAACATTGGTAAAACGAAGTGCGGGAAATACACGGATGTCCCGCGCTCTTGAGCTTCATCATCCAGTGGTTTGCCTGGACGTACATAATGGCTCACGTCAGCAATCGCTACGACCACACGATAACCACCGCCCGGACGTTTTTCTGCATAGACCGCATCATCAAAGTCACGTGCATCTTCGCCGTCAATGGTGACAAGCGCTAAATCACGTAGATCGACACGGCCTTCACGGTCTTTGTCAGAAGGTTCTTTAAAACTTTCCGCTTCTTTCAAGACTTCTTCAGGAAATTCATACGGCAGGCCATATTCCAGAATCGTCTGTGGAATGATGATTTCGGTATCGGCTTTGTCTGCCATCGACTGCACAATATGGCCAGTCGCAAATTCTTCTTTGGTTGGGTAGGTGTCAATCGCCACGCGGATTGAATCGCCGACTTTGACCTTGGCATGCTCGATCAGCTCTTTTTCTAGAGTAATTGGCTGATGTGCATTTGGATTGGCTGGCTGAACAAAGTATTCACCTTCATATTCAGACACTTTACCAATGATCTGTTTGACACGATGCTGCAAGACTTCAGTAATAAAGCCCCAGGCTTTACCTTTGCGATCTACTGAGGTCTGACGGACTTTAACACGGTCACCGTTAAAGACCTGACGCAATTCACGCTCAGGTAAGAGCAGGTCATCTTCACCTGAAATATTGGCTGTACCGCTTCCCTTGGAGTTGATATATACCGTTGCTTCATGCTCAGGCTGTTCCGCCGCGATCTGGAACTTGTAACCGTCTTTCATTAATTGCCCGTCACGTACCATCGCAATCAGACGATGGCTCAGGGCATCAATACTTTTTTGATCGGCAATTTCAAAATATTCCACCAGGTCAGCATGGGACAGGGCAGTTTTTTCTTCTATAGTTTCGAGAATCAGGGTACGGCTTGGAATAGGGTTTTCATAACGTTCGGCTTCAGCTTTTGCTTCAGGATCGACCCAATTTTTCATCATATCTTTAAAGTGTCCTTGGAGATAGGTTTAGCATAAGTCATGTCAGTGCAGACTGCACGTAAATGATTGCAATAATCTGTTTAAGTTTTCGATTTTTGGCTAATTTTAGATAACTGGAAATTTATCGGGTTTTTCAGGACTTAAATGACTAAAAATAGGGAAATTGTTTAAAAAGTATTTAAACGAGCAAAAATATGCAGTTTTTTTTCAAGCTGTGCTTGCAGTGCTATGCCGAAATTTGTATTATGGCGGCACGTTACGGTGAGATGGGTGAGTGGCTGAAACCACGTCCCTGCTAAGGACGCATACGGGTAACTGTATCGAGGGTTCGAATCCCTCTCTCACCGCCACTTTACTTATGTCGCGCTCATAGCTCAGCTGGATAGAGCACTTGGCTACGAACTAAGGGGTCGGGAGTTCGAATCTCTCTGAGCGCACCAATAAGTAAACCGGAAAATAACGCAGTCTAATAAAGACGACACAAGTTACGCGCTCATAGCTCAGCTGGATAGAGCACTTGGCTACGAACTAAGGGGTCGGGAGTTCGAATCTCTCTGAGCGCACCAACTTGAACAATGAACCGCACATGTTGCGGTTTTTTTGTGCCTAAAATTTACAGAATCCGCCTGAATCACATGCTAAAAATAAATCCTAGATAACTCAATAAAAATAAGGGCATGGTGATGAGAAAAATTATTGTCCAGGAATTTCTGACTCTAGACGGTGTAATGCAGGCACCCGGCGGCCCGGAAGAAGATACATCTGGTGGCTTTCAATATGGTGGCTGGGTGGCGCCGTATTTTAGTACTGAACCCGATCCAGTATTTGATCGCATCATGCAAAAATGGATGCAGTCCACCGATATTCTGATTGGTAAGAATACCTTTCAGATTTTTGAACCCTACTGACCGAAGCATGCTGAAGACTGGCCAGGAATTAATGAAGTGAATAAATATGTGCTATCCACCAGTTTGGATCACTCGGACTGGCAAAATACGATCTTTCTAAAAAGTATTGATGAGATCATTAACCTGAAGGCTTCAGGGGAGGAGGATCTTCGGGTGTATGGCAGTGCCGCAGTGGCACAGGCCCTTTTTAAACATGATCTTGTGGATGAACTCTATTTAATGACCTTTCCTGTGATATTGGGCAGAGGAAAACGTCTATTTGCTGGAGACTCTATGCCAGCAGCATTTGCACTGACAGATCATCAAGTGACTTCAAATGGCGTGGTATTGAGCTGTTATCAGCGGGCAGGCAAGGTTAAAACTGGCCTGGTTGGGGAATAGCTCTATTAGGCTGTGAGCAAATGAATATGAGGTCACTGAAAGATTAATTTAGCTAATCCTGAAATTTTGCCAAGTCTGGGTTATTGCTTTTAACTCTAAATTCGCAGGAATTTTCATCAAAAAAACTGAAATATTGTAGTATCGTTTAATTACTGTACGTTCGGTTATAATTTTATTAAAAAACACTTAACAAGTGCTGAAAACTCTATATAATGCACCCCATCAAGACGTCGCGCTCATAGCTCAGCTGGATAGAGCACTTGGCTACGAACTAAGGGGTCGGGAGTTCGAATCTCTCTGAGCGCACCAATCTTGATAAAGAATTCTGAAAAAACCGCACATTGATGCGGTTTTTTTACGTCTTTAGTTTTTAATTTTTCATATAAAAAACCAATAATTAGACATGAACTTAAGATTTTAATTTCTGCTGTACTTTTAAGGCATAGACGGTATTACCACCAACTGCCGGCAACATGTCATGATAGGGAAGGCTGCGCATGGCTTTCAGTAAAAAAGGCGCCTGATCATGAATTTTCATGGAACTGGTGATTTGGAATAGCGTTCCCTGAGATTGCGGCAAAAGCTTCATTCCACCCCGTACAAATTTTAAATCTCCGCCATTAGCATAGAATTGGTTTTGTAAGGTATTTGGCTGTTCAAAACGCATTTTAAAATTAAAGGGAATCTGAATGACGCCTAAGCCGACTGATACCTTGTAGTTGGCATCAATACTTTGCGGGTTGACTGGGTTCAGTTCCACTTTTTTGATCTGTCGCGGAAAGAGTTTCTGGCTGGCTTGAGCCGATAACCAAGGCTGCAGCTTCTCAGTCGGATGCGAGAAATATTGATAGGTGGTATTGAATCTTAGATTTTCTGAACTTTTGCCGGTCTTAACCTGATAATTGGGCAAAATAAAGCTGACAGGCTGTCCTGATTTTTGACTAAGCTGGGCAATTTTCTGAGTTTGCTGATTACTGAGCTGAACTTGAGGCACTGCCGTATTTAAAGCTATAGCGGAAGAATATTTAAAACGCTGCTGTAAAGCTTCAAGCAGAAAGGCATTGGTGCCGGCGGGAATACCAAGTTTGGCTTCAGGCAGGGCATTTAGAATCTTGCTAAATAGAAAACCTTGTGGCTGGTTCAGATCGCCCCATTGCGTCACTGTCACTAAGGTTTTATTGGGAGCTAGTGCAAACCATTCCAGCTTTCCGGCCCCATAGGGAATTGGTGCATCCAGAATTAGTGTGCTGATACTGTTATTTTCCAGATGATGCTGCATCACTACAGTTTCTTTAAAGTTTAAGACTGGGATTGGAGTGGGAATATGCACCTGATATTTGACTTGTTGAATGCTCCCTTGCTGCTCAATTACTTTGGCGGATTTTAGGGTCGGAAACAGGCCGACATAATTCGGATAATGTTGCAGTAATTTTTCGACTTGTGCTTCGGATGCAGGCAAGACTACAGCCGCACTATAAAACTGGGATTTGCTACTAGAAGCCGTTTTAAAAGTCGGTAGATGGGTTTTGCTGGCAGGATGCGCATAAATCAGGATACGTTCGCCAGTGAGTTCAGCCAGTTGCTGAGAATTGCCTTGAAATACATCAAGACTGCTTGGCAGATTAGGGGTCCATGGCGTTATTTTTGCAAAAGCCGGTGAGATTGCACATAAGGTACTACTCATCAGCAGATAGGGGATTAATCCTTTCATCCAATATCCTGTTGTGTATTTTTTGTTTTAATCATGATTTATTTAAAACTAAATTCAGTTATTTCCAAAGCAAAGTTATGTAATTGATAGCATAAGCCATGAGTTTTAAGCATATTTTGATATAGTATGGATCAGGATTTTATATTTTTGATGTGATGCTATGACTGAGTCAGCACCAACTTTATCCACCCGTTATTATCTTACTTTAGAAGAATCTCAGGATGGATTTGCTCTGGCCACTTTTGGCAAAAAACAGATTTCACGCTTTCTGACGCCTTTGGTTAGCATCGGGATTATTATCTGGGGCTTCTCAATGGACCTGAATGGGGTTGGCCGTTATTATGTGGCATTGGGTGCCTTCTTCCTGATTTTACAGGGCATCATGCGCTACTGGTTCCTGCCGATGATGTTTAAGCGCCAGTTTGTAAAATATCAGTTTGGAAAAAGTGAACAAGGCATTGACCTGTTTCAGGACTATGCAGAAATTTTCAATAACGGACGTAGCAAGGTCGTGCATTATAATGAAGTACAAAGTTTTGCTATCGGCAAGCTGACCTATATGCTGGAACTGAAAAACCGTACAGTGGTGATTGTGCCAAAACGTGCCTTTAAAGATGGTACTGAGCAAAGCATTTTCGAAAATACCTTCAAGAAATAAGACAGATCAAGAACAGGAAAGAGATCATGAGTACACGCCCATCAAAAATTGTTTGTGTCGGTCGCAGTTATGCTGACCATGCCAAAGAGCTTGGAAATGCGGTACCTGATCGTCCTGTGTTGTTTATCAAGCCACCGAGTGCTTTGACTGCACTGGATGCTGGTATTGAATGGAATCCGGACTGGGGTAACTGTCATTATGAGTGTGAACTAAGTTTGCGTATTGACCGTACCTTAAGCAAGGAAAATGATCCTGCCAAAGTTTTGCAGGCAATTGGTGCTGTGACTTTAGGTCTGGATTTGACCTTGCGTGATCTACAAGATGACCTAAAGAAAAAAGGTCAACCTTGGGAACGGGCCAAAGCTTTTGATGGTTCTTGTATACTCGCAGACTGGGTGCCAGTAAGTGATGTGATTGCTGACTGGAAAGATGTGCACTATACGCTGGAGATCAATGATGAGCTGCGTCAAAAAGGCGATACAGCTTTATTGATTTTTGATATCGCAACTTTATTGGCAGACATTAGTCAGGTATTTACACTGGAAGCAGGTGATGTAGTGATGACCGGTACACCAGCAGGGGTGGCAGCCTTGCAATCTGGTGATCAATTGAAAATGACCCTAAAAGGCCAAAATCAGGATTATGTCTGGACGACATTTGTAAAGTAAGACCGGATTTTTGAGATCAAGGAGCCGAAGGGCTCCTTTATTTTGTTTAGAAAAGTGTAATGAGCAAGGGATAATTTATCAGACTGATCAGGCACGGTTGCCATTCAGTTTCTAGATATAAATTGGATAGCGTCTAAATCGTTTTTTACGCATCACGAATATTGCCTGAATCCCTCCATCGTATGTCTATTTTGATGTTATATCTTCTACTTCTAACATTTTTAGTATGTAGCGGCTCCAATCAAGAACGGGAATATATTTGAATCATCGTCAGGCACTAGATGTCAAAGCATCTGCCATCATGTTTGTACTGTGTATGTTGTGGGGTTTGCAGCAGGTCGTACTGAAGTGGGCGGCCAGTGATATTTCTGCCCTGATGCAAATTGCATTACGTTCAGCCTTATCTGCACTTATGGTTTATCCTTTAATTCAGCAGAGTGTACGCCGTCAGCTTTGGAATGCACGATACTTATCTGCGGGTTTACTGGTTGGTGTGCTGTTTGCCGCTGAATTTTATCTGGTGGGTGAGGCGCTGCGTTATACCTCAGCTTCGCATACCATTGTCTTGCTCTATACTGCACCAATTTTTGTGGCTTTGGGCTTGCACTGGAAACTGCCGGCGGAACATTTGTCTCATGTGCAATGGGGAGGAATTTTTCTTGCCTTTAGTGGTATTGTGGTGAGTTTCCTGCTGCGTCCCCAGACAGGATCTGCTCTACAATCTCATGCCTTATGGGGGGATTTTCTGGCATTGCTGGCTGGTGTATTCTGGGCAGCCACGACCGTGAGTGTGCGTTTGAGCTCGCTGGCTGAAGCGCCTGCAACCCAGACCTTATTCTATCAATTGCTGATCGCTGGTATGGTGTTGTTACCTTTGTCCTTTTTGACTGGGCAAGCCAGTATTCAATGGACAACTTTGTCGATTTCCAGCCTGATTTTTCATACGGTGGTGATTTCCTTTGCCAGTTATCTGATCTGGTTCTGGATGCTAAAACATTACCTGGCTTCACGTTTAGGGGTGTTTTCCTTTTTAACCCCAGTATTTGGCATGCTGTTTGGCGTATTGATTCTAAATGAACATATTGAAATTAACTTTATTGTTGGTACTTGTATGGTGATGCTGGGCGTGATTCTGGTGAGTTTACAGGGATGGTTAAACAAGCCTGTGCCTCAGATCAAGACTCAAACCTCTATATAAAAATCCGGTCAATGAAAATAACGACACTTAGTTTTTGGATTATAGCTTTAATGACAGCAAGGATGATTATCTGCTGACAATTGATCCAATTCATTTAAAAAAATCCTCTCAAAAGAGAGGATTGAATTTATTTACTGCGGAACAGTTCTGATAATGGAAAACTGAGCTTTTCTTCCAGAAACTGATCAGTTTCATTCAGTTTAGGTGAGAACTTTTGCATCCAGAGATCATCAGTATGCACATCAGTCAGATGCTGTTTGCGCGGCAATGGATAAGGAAGCTGTAGATAAAAATTCCAGAAGCTGACCTGATCCAGATCGCGTACCAGCACATATTCATTGTCATCTGTACGTTTAATCAGATTCTGTTTTTCAAACATGCTGACATAGCTAGGCCAGCGTCCAATTTCATCCCGTCCCAAAACTTCTAGTGCCTGGGCTTCACTGACACTTTCACCAGTTTTCTGCTTTTTATAAAACAGTTCTAATAGATCCAGCAACATGACGATTGGATGGCGCTTATTGTCCTGTCCAGATTCGAATGCAGTCAGGGCATAGCTGATTTCCACGCCCAGCAATACAATAATCCAGGACAGATAAATCCAGAGCAGGAAAATAGGGACAGCTGCGAAAGCTCCGTAAACAATTTCATAACTGGTAAAGTTTGACATCAAAAAGCCGAACAGGTTTTTCAGAAGTTCGAAGACGATGGCACTAAACAGACCGGCAATAAAAGCTGATTTGAGCGGTACACTCCGATTGGGAATAGTCCAGTTCAGAATAAAAAAGCCAAGCACGGTCAGAGAAAAAGATATTATCCAGAGAATAAAGGCACCATCCAGTTCATAACCGGCAAAGTTATTACTGAGAATATTCATGGAGGCCAAAGTAGAAGAAATCACAAAGGCGCTGCCCAGCAAAATTGGACCAAGTGAAATTATGGTCCAGTAACGCATAAAACCGATAATGCCACCGCGGGTTTCAGTCACACGCCAGATCCGGTTAAAGACCGTTTCGATACTACTGAGCATCAGTACTGTTGTGATAAATAAGAAAAGAATACCGATAATAGTTAAATTGCTGGACTTCTCCGTGAAGGCATTGAGGGCTTTATCGAAAGCGATCGTTGTTTTAGGTAAAAAGTTACTATAGATCAGCTGTTGGAGCTGTTGTCGTGCCGGTTCCAATGCTCTGATTGAAGAGATAATGACCAGAAACACGGTCAGCATCGGAACTACAGCAAACAGGGTAGTATAGGTCAGTGAACCAGCCTGCTCACGACATCGGTCAGCCTCGAAACGCCGTAGTACAAATAAAATAAATTGAAACCAGTGTTTTTCATAAAAAGGTAACTTCTTTAAATATTCAACGATCATGCGCTTTCAATCTCAATTTTTTTATTCATCATGAATTTTCATTCTTCAGCTTACCCAAAAAAGTTGCGAAATACCGTATAGTTTTATTTTTTTAAGTAATGAATAAGAACTTTATGCAACCTTATGTCCTTGTTTTATATTACAGCAAATATGGCTCAACCAAAGAAATGGCGCATCTGATTGCGAATGGTGTTGAAGCAGCAGGAATGGCTGTAAAAATTCGTACTGTTCCAAATATTGCGACCGTAGTGAAAGAAGCAGAGCCGAGTATTCCGGCAGAAGGTGATATCTACTGTACTTTAGATGATCTTGCCCAGTGTGCTGCTTTGGCATTAGGTTCACCCACCCGCTTTGGGAATATGGCTTCAGAAATGAAATACTTCTGGGATCAGACCACCAGTTTATGGCTGAATGGTGCTTTGCATGGTAAGCCAGCCTGTGTTTTTACCGCGTCAGGCTCAATGCATGGCGGACAGGAAAGTACTTTACTGACGATGCTACCGCCATTGTTTCATCATGGCATGATGATCATGGGATTAAGCAATGCGACACCAGCCTTGTCTAATACTAAAAGTGGTGGCACGCCTTATGGCGCAAGTCATGTGAGTGGCCCACGACATGACCAAGGCTTAAGCCAGGATGAGAAAATTTTGTGTGAAGTACAGGGTAAACGTCTGGCCGAAGTTGCTTTAAAACTCTATCAGGCTTAAGAAATTAATTAAAAAAGGAAATGAAGAATCAGCTTCATTTCCTTGATTTTATTAATCTTCTTTTTGATCTTTTTGATCTTTTTGATCTTTTTGATCTTTTTGATCTTTTTGATCTTTTTGATCTTTTTGATCTTTTTGATCTTTTTGATCTTTTTGACTGAATCTATGTTTGCAATTCAGACACTGATAATCCAGAAACAGATTGCGATCTACAGAAACACCTGCTTTTTTACCTAAGAAGTTTCCGACCACGCCACCAGTAATGCCTACGCTGATTGCGCCTACGAAGGTTCCAACTGTGCCGCCTACAATTACCCCTAAAGGACCTGCGACTGTTCCAATGGCAGCACCAATTGAAGCACCAGAGGCTGCACCACCTACTGTACCGGCAGTGGCACCAGCTGAGGTCATTAAAATACCACCAATTTTTTTCAGATTCTTTTCGTGATCGCGTAGCTCAATTTCCGTTGAACCACATTTAGGACATTGCATAGGATTTTCCATCAGCGATTAGTATTTATTCATTTTAAGCAAATGTGTGATATGGAACCTTACTTAGACAAGTAATTATTCAGCACATCCGGCTCAACAGTATGTAAGTTCTGAATATTGAAGTCAGGAACATTTCATACCAATTTGATTCTAGTGGAATTTTATTCAGAGAAGTTTAGCTGAGTTGTAAATACATGCATTTTCCACTTTTATAATTTTTTTAATCTATGGGGTGAACAATATGCAGAGCTAAAGCATGAATATGCTTTTTTTAGGGATTTAGTCAGGCATTTCTTTGTTTGAATAGTTTTGAGCCGTGGCTAAATATAAGAAGAAGTCCGTGGTCATGCGAGCATATAAAGACAATTGGCATATTGAGACGAAAAAATATCTATAGAACAGACTTTCTTTATAAATGCCTTTCAGGGTAATTGATTAATTATATTTTATTTAATATGTGATATTTATTATTATTTCTAGAAATGCTAATAAAATAAAAATTTACGACTTTATAAAAATAAAACGAAAGGAAATATTAATTATTTTAAGATTAATTTTTTATTAATTTAAGTATTTAAAATATATTATTTAAATCAAGTTTATTAAATGAATTTTATATTCATTATTTTTCTTAATAATGATTTCTTACAAATCACAAATTTTAAACAAATTTATTTACTTATAATAAAAACATAAACTTAATTTTTTATTTGAAAATAAAAAATATGTGAATACGGATAATTTCTTTATTTTATTTTTTTATTTGATTAAATATTTTTTAGATAAATTAGGTCTTATTTAAAGTAAAAAACTAAATAAACATTTTGAATCAGAGGATATTAATATTATGAGAATATTGGCGATCAATATGGGTTTAATTTGTTTATGTTTTTTGAGTAACGCTTATGCAACCTCAGATGAGTGGAGTCAGCGTTGGAAAGCATCAGCAGCACGTTCTAGTGAAAATTTGGTTCAAGCAAACCTGATCGAACTTAGAGAGTCGGATTATTATTCTGGATTAGGAAAAACCACGGTGTATAGCACCTCAACTACCTCTATCGGTACAGTAAATACGCCGACTAATAATATCAACATAGAGGGTTCGGATAACAATATAGATATTGCAAGCGAGCTTCTAAATGGAGCTCCTGTAAATTCGAATACCAATCAAAATACCAAACAGTGTCCTAACTTAAGTACCAGACAGGGAGAATCAGCATGCTGAATTTTCCATCCAGAAGAAAGATTTCTTTTGTGAGCTTGCCGGTGCTTGTGAGCTATTTTCTAACTGGTTGTACTGGTTTGGCCCCCTCCAATAAGAAACCGGTGAAACTGGTACAAGGACCTCCTATTACCGATATTTTTACCCCTTTTGATATGGCTTTATCCTGTTTAAAAGGGCAATTACGTAATGATGTCAGCTTCTCTGTGGGTGCGATTCTGGATCAAACCGGTAAAGATGTGGTGACCAATGGAGGTAGTGGGAAAATGGTCACTCAAGGCGCTGGAGATATGGTGCAGTCTGCTTTATTTCAGGCGGGAGTCAACTTAATGAACCGACGTGATCCCCGAATTATTGAAAGTGAAGCCAAGTGGGGGATTCGGGATCCAAGACAGATTCAGGCCTCTGATTATTATGTGACGGGCAGTATTAACAGTCTGGATTTTATTCCGGGGGGTGGGTTTGATATGCAGATTGCTGGTGTTGGGCCGAACTATAGTCAAACCCGTATTATGGTCGGTCTGGATTTATCTCTTACCGATACACGTACGAGTAAAGTCGTTGCGAATGTATCGCTGCAAAAGCAGATTGCTGCACAGGATTATGGTATTAGTGCAGGGCGGTTTACTGGACGTACCTTGTTAAATGTTCAAATCGGTAAAGGGGAACGTGAGGCAACCAATTTTGCTTTACGGCAAATGTTGAATCTGGCCACTTTTGAATTACTCAGTCAGGTCGTTCCACCTCCAGTCTTTGCAGGTTGCCGTGCGCAAATACCACCTGAATATGGTCAGCTTAATCTGACGCGAAGTTCTGTGGCTTTGCATAAGTACAAAAAAATTCAGGAGCAAAATAGTATAGCGTCCAGTACTGCTGTTCAGGAGTCAGCTGCAACAGAATCTTCTTCATCCAATGAAAAAAATAAATCGACCAATTCACCGAGTAAGGATACGAAGCCACCTAAAAACAAAGAATCCGAAGTGATTCAGAATCCTGAAGCAGATCCTGAAATGAGTAAACAAGATTTAATTAAATATATCAGTAAGAAAAAAGCTTCATCTTCTTCAGGTGTAGTAAAGAACGAAAAAAATTCGCAAGAAACGAATTCTAAAGAAAAAGAAGAGGAGAAGGTATCCATGTTGTGGGATGCCAATCCTGAAGTTATAGAAAATTACTGGTCAAGTTCTCAGCGTGATTAATTGACCAGTAAAAATGGGCTCGCTCCCATTATGAGAAAGAAATACTGAGCGAGAAGTATTTCAAAGCTAAAAAAGGAAAAACAACGATGAAAAACACGATCAAAACAATCGCTTTATCCGTCGCTTTCCTGTCTGGTGCAGGTATGGCATATGCTCAAGATGAGGAAACACCAACTGAAGTAACCGTAGATACTGGTTTACAAGCGACCCTGGAGTCGATCTCTCAGCAGGTGGAAAATGGTTCTGCCTTGAATCTTGCAGTAAATACAGGTGATGTTGATGCCAGCGTCGATTTACAAGCATTAGGAGAGGTATCAAGAGAAGCACAGGATGCAATTAGTTCAATTGAAGGTACGATTGAAACTACAGCAATTGGCGCCGCGAATACAGGTAGTATTACACTAGAGCAAGGCAGCTTTAATAGCGTGATATCAGACGTATCAGATGAGACATATAACTATGACTTCAGTGAAGTTACCAGTGCAACTAATAACTCAGAAACTGTAGAAGAGCTCTCAGAGGTTGCTGATAGTTCAGACATCTCAGAAGTAGTGAGTACTACACTGGCGACCAACTACAGTGAGCAAATCAATGAAACTTTAAGTAATTATAGTGCAGCAAATATTGCTTACAATGCAGGTACCATTGATGCATCTGTAAGTGCAATTGCAGAAGGAACTCAAACTGCTGTTAACAACAGTATCACAACTACCGCCATTGGTGCTGTCAACAGCGGTAGTATTACTGTGACTGTCAAATAGTTTATTGTTAAAAATAAACCAAGGGTCTAACTATTGGCAGATAGTTAGGCCTCTTATTTTATAATAATATCAGTTTAAATTGTTGTTATTTGTCGGATAATAAATTCTTGAGGCTTTAGTTGTCTTGAAATCTCATAAGAAAAAGTCGGAGTACAACTATTTACGTGCAGTCGAAAATAGATAGTTTTATAGCTATGTTTTAGTTATTCCTAGCTAACAGAAATTAAAAAAATCCAATAAAAAAGAGTGCCGAAGCACCCTTTAAAATATTCATTTGTAAATTTAATCTCGAACAAATTCGACAGTACCATTTGCCAAAGATTTTACACGTGCTAGTGATTCAACACGGTAACCTTTTCCAAGTAACAGGTCACGGCCTGGCTGGAATGATTTTTCAATCACAATCCCGATTCCTACCACTTCAGCATTCGCCTGATGAATCAAGTCAGCAAGACCAAGTGCTGCCTGACCATTTGCCAGGAAGTCATCGATCACTAAAACTTTATCAGTTGAGCTGATGTGTTTATTTGAAATGGCAATCGTGCTTTCAGTCTGTTTGGTAAATGAAAATACTTTAGAACGGTATAAATCATCTTTTAACGTGAGAGACTGGTATTTACGTGCAAAGATTACTGGAACACCAAGCTCCAAGCCTGCCATGACTGCAGGTGCAATACCCGATGCTTCAATAGTAATAATTTTGGTAATACCAGCATCTTTAAACAGACGCGCAAATTCCTGACCAATTTGCTGCATCATGATTGGATCAATTTGGTGATTTAAGAAAGAATCAACTTTCAAAACTTCTTCAGATAGAACGATACCTTCGGCTAAGATTTTCTGTTCTAGTGCGTGCACGGGAGAATCCTCAAGAGCAGGTGCTTTTTAAAGCAAAAGCGTATTGTAAAAAGCACCCAAAAAAAATCAAGCGAAATTCACCAAAAAACCTTAGTTCGTTTTACCGTTATAGCCGGTCAGCAGTAAACCGTAAGAGGTTTTCTTATCGACATGCGATACTTTAACTGGTAAGTAGTCCAGTTTCGGTGCTAACCAGAAAGTAGTTTCACGGCCTGGTTTGTTGTGTTTAATCACTACTTTAATGGTACTAAATGAACCATATTTGGTGCTCACCGTTTCTGTACCTTGTTTGACGAATTTACGGCCTTCTACCTCTTTGGCATCAGCAATGTAGTAATTCGATTTTAAACCACCATTTTTCAGGTCTTCACGAATCTGCAATTCAGCATTTAGCTCATCCAGTACATCTGCTCTCCAGGCAAAAGAACGTTTTTCATCATCCTTCTTGGTACTGATTGTTTTGCTAGACGGATTAAAGTTGATACTCATGGTATTGCTATGCACCAGAATCTTACTGGTACGGCTGAAACTGCTTGAACCAATCTTGCCATTATTAAAAGTGAAACGGCTGGTTTCAGTTGCCGAAGCTACACCACCTGCTTTAGCTGCAAAAACATAGGTCCAGTTATTACCAGATTTGCTCAAGGTACGGGTAGCAGAACCCATATTTTTTCCATTATAGCTAAACTGATAATTGGCCTGGAAGGGCGCCATGGCGAAGGTCTGGGTGGATAAACCAGTAAGTACCATTGCGGTAGTCAAGCCTGCAGTCACACCTAAAGTTTTGAATACAGTTTTCGCCATAAAAAATTGTCCTGTGTAATTTCAGATAAAATTGATCACTTTCTACTTTTTATTATTTGGTCAAAATATGGAAAATGAAGGGAGATTTTCAATAAAAATGTATATTTCATGTATTTACTGGTGTGTTTGTTTAGATGTTGAATTACACACAGTTTAAGTCGGTTCTTTCTGTTTGATCGGTGTGACTTTATTGTCATCCATGTCGTCTTCGTCCCATTTCTCTTCTTTTTCCTGAGAAAGCTTTCTGAACAGGGCTGCAAGATTCACATTACCGATTACCACCAGTTCAGCTTCACGAAGTACTGCATGGTTCACATGAACCTTACCTAGCGTCTCAATCACCGAGCGGTTTTTACCTAACCAGCGATTCAGATCCAGATGCAATAAATCATCTTTTACTTTAATGACACCGAGTTTTTCCAGAATCATGCCAAGAGGGTCCTTATTCAGCACGCGCTGATAGAAAAACAGGGCGAATCGTACCCCCAGTTTATAAAAGACATTTGGGTATTTGGCTTCAATCAACTGAGTATCACTGATCTGTTCAAATACGATGAGCTGCGTATTTTTATTTAACTCCATTTGCACCAGTTTTAAATCAACTGATAAGGTCACGTTCAACCCTTTATAGTCCAGCGTGGCATAGAGTCGTAACCAGTCATCATGCAGATCGGCATGCAGATCTTTCAGCATGGAAACATTGTCAGTGACAAAACGTTGAAATGTCGCATTCAGGAAAACTTGAGACAAAGGAAATTCGCGTTCATCCTCAATAAATCCTTCCGCCTTTTGATATGCCTGGCGAATTTTATTAGAAATATTGGAAATTAGCGTTTGCATCTTTAAGCGTCCTGGCAACTATATGTTTTAATTCGAAGTGTATCTTGTCGAATTGTATAAAAAATACAAGAGTTTCAGCTTGCAGTTTAGCAAAATAAATAGCACCATTTTTAGGGTTTTAGTTATGTAACGTTGAAGATTTGATGGGTTTGGCATTTTTAAAAGAAAAATGCAAAGCCGTTTATTTTTTAATTTTAAAAATGCTGTTTGGGGGATGGACTCAAGTCTGGGTTCGTAGCGATGAGATCAACCATGATATTAATGCCTCTGGTCAAAGCCTGGTGGAAAGATCCAATTTTTAATAGCGCCGTATTTGCAGCTGTTATTTTGCACGTGATTTTTCTCACGCTGGAATTTGGTATGCCACAAGATCAGGAGAGCATGACTAAAGAGATTGCGGTCAGTATTCGTCAAACTGATGAAAAAATTGAGCATGCAGATTTTCTGGCTCAAACTGATCAGCAAGGTTCAGGCAAATTTCGTGAAGCACATCGTATGTCGAGCGATATGCCTGCACCGTTGATGGAGCAAAAGACCGGAGAAGAGCAGCAAGAAAGTCCGGACATGTTGCAACAGCAGCGTGAATTAAGCTTTGAAGAAAAAGTACTGATGACGACTTTAAGCTGGCAAAAACAGGCAGAAGAAAATCAGCGCAAAAAAATGCAGGAACAGTTACAAAGTCAGTTTCAGGCCAAAGCCGCTATGGTAGCCAGTCTGGAAGCCCAATATCTGCAACGACAACAAAACTTCAGTCGTCAGCAAAAAATTAAAACCGTAGATGGTATCCAGTCTAAACAGGATGTCTCTGCGGCTTATCTGGAAAAATTCCGTCAAAAAGTGGAGTTCTATGGTAACCGTTATTATCCAGACGCGGCCAAACAGCAGAATCTGGCAGGAGAGGTACGTTTGATGGTGATCTTAAACCAGAACGGCGGAATCCGTGCAATTCGCTTAATTGACAGTTCAGGGCATAGCTTGCTAGATGAAGCTGCAAAATCTTCAGTACGTAAGGCAGCACCATTCGGAGCATTTGATGCCAAGATGTCGGATATTTCCGAGCTACGAATCATTCGAACCTGGCGCTTTGATCCAGCTGAAGCAGAGTTTGAGGTGCGTTAATCGGGACGCTTCGCCTGTATATAACTACCTTGCTGAGTTCCATCGTCCCAGACCACATTTAAATGGTTTTCATCTATGGCTAGATATTTGGGAAATATCATTAAGTCCTGGTACTTTGGATCTGCTTTTAAGCCAATACACTCTTTATTTTGCCACCATGTTCCTTCGGCAAATTGATCCAGAGCACCATAGGCCAGATACCATTTAAAGGTACCATCTGCTTGTAACAGCAACTCCGAACCTAATTCCATAACTCCGTTTAAATAATAATGGCCTGCCCATGAGCTTTGGTTCTGTTGAAATTTGATTTTTGGGCACATGGGAATTGAGTGGGCATAAAGTGCTGAACACAGCCAAGGAGAGAAAATAAGTAATGCAGTCGAGAACAATCTTTTCATTACGTTCTCCTAAAATTTTTGAAGCACAGTTCTTTGTTAAAGTTCATTATGTGCTTATGTATTTCTGGAAGAAATCATGAATGCGTAAGCAGATATTTTTTAAAACTCTGTATCTAAGAACAGATCAAGAAAAAAATAAATAAGGATCGATGAGTATTTAATTTAACTGTGCATCATAGCGCCGTAAAACTTCACAGACTTCCACGCTGAAATATGTATACCAGCTATATTTTCCTAGCTCTTGAGCGGCCTGATGTTCAGCATCTTCATGCCAGGCGCGAATATCATGAAGACTGTTCCAGTAAGAAAGCGCAATTTCCTGAGTACCTTCGGTTAAAGCTTCAAAATACTGGCAATGAAATTGTGAAAGGGCTCTTTCTCTCATTCGCTGGGCTGTTTCAAAATAACACTGATCTAATTCTTTAATTTGCGCTTTGAAAATCACGACATATTGCATGGAGGTTTTTATTTTATTTCTTAAATTGAGCTTATTATGAAGTGAATAAAATAAAAAAAGCGAGCCTTAGCCCGCTTTTTAATTATTGAATTTTAATCTCTTTCCAGATAAGGATTAGCAATACCCAGTTTGTCCAGAATCTCGATCTCAATGCCTTCCATTTCTTCAGCATCTTCCTCTGAAGTTTCATGGTCATAACCCATCAGATGCAAAGTGCCATGTACCAGCATATGGGTGAAATGGATTAGTGGAGCTTTGTCCTGTTCAGCAGCTTCACGCAGCACTACTGGAATACAAATCACCAAATCACCGATCGGGAAAGCATCCAGCACCTGTGCCATTTCATCTGGAAGTTCACTTGGAAAAGACAGGACATTGGTCGGTTTATCCTTGCCGCGATATTCCAGATTGAGTTTATGACTTTCGTCATTATCGACACAGGCAATGCCAATTTCACAATCACTTTGGGTACCGATATGGCGCAAAGTGGTTTCTACAACTTTTTTAATATAGGCACGTTTCAGCACCAGTTCTGGTGACTGAAAGTCCTGTTGCAGGGAGAGACTAAGTTTCAACGTGAATCCTTAAAAATTAAATAATAATGCAGCTTTAATGCTGTGCATCAGCCGCAGCATCATTCTCAGCGATCAAGGCTTCCTGACGGGCTTTACGCTCAGCACGAGCCTCAGCGCTTAAACGCTGCTGTTCACTGTCCCAGCCTTCGTAGGCTTCAACAATTTTCTGAACCAGCTGGTGACGCACGACGTCACGAGAATGGAAACGGGTAATATGAATTTCAGGGATTTTATCAATCACACGTAAGGCATGTGCCAGACCAGACTGTTGACCTCGTGGTAAATCCACCTGAGTCACGTCACCAGTAATCACTGCACGTGAACCGAAACCTAAACGGGTCAGGAACATCTTCATCTGTTCAGGTGTAGTGTTCTGGGCTTCGTCCAGAATCACAAAAGAATGATTCAGGGTACGACCACGCATATAGGCAAGCGGTGCAACTTCAATAATCTGACGTTCGATCAGCTTGGCCACTTTTTCGAAACCAAGCATCTCATACAAGGCATCATAAAGGGGACGCAAATACGGATCGATCTTCTGGGTTAAATCCCCCGGCAGGAATCCAAGTTTTTCACCCGCTTCAACTGCAGGACGAACCAGTAAGATACGCTGGATTTCATTACGCTCCAGCATATCTACAGCGGCTGCAACGGCGAGATAGGTTTTACCGGTACCCGCAGGACCAATACCAAAGGAAATATCACTTTGCAGAATACGCTGTACATAACGTTTCTGGTTGGCACCGCGAGGATTGATTCGGCCTTTGCGCGTTTGCAGCCAGACATTGTCCAGACCGGTATGTTCCTGTTCTTCCAGGTTCTCCTGGAGTTCACGATCGGTCTGGCTACCTTGAATCATCATATGCAAAGTATCTGCACTGATCTGCTGGCTGTGTTCAGATTCTTCATGAAGACGTTGCAAGAGCATTTCGGCTCTCTCAACGGCATCGATTCCACCATCGATAAAGAAACTTTCACCTCGGTGGGAAATTTTGACGTCTAAACGTTGTTCAATTTGTTTCAAATGACCGTTATAGGCACCTAAGACGGCTTGTAAACGGTCCATCGAAATTCCAGGAAAAGCTACTGTACGTCGAATCGTTGCAGTCAAGAGTGTTCCTTTTAGAAGTGTACGTTATATGCTCTACATTACGCCACGTCAGGCTCAAGATTCAAGAGCTCACCGTAAACTAAATTTAAAGTTTTAATTTCGGTGATTTCGATCTCTGCAAAGCGTCCTACCCACGATGCATCACCAATAAAGGTGACATAACGGGTATTGTCTGCTGTACCCACCAGAACATTCGGATCTTTATCAGAAACTTTCTCAACCAGTACGCGCTGGACTGTACCGAGCATAGCATCTGTTTTACGAATACTGGACTGTTTAATCCACTCCTGAACTTTGGCCAGACGCTCTTTTTTCACCTGTTCAGGTGTTGTATCTTCCAGCTCTGCAGCAGGGGTGCCCGGACGTTTTGAATAAACAAAACTATAAGAGTGATCGAAATCCAGATCCTGAATAAACTGATAGGTTTCTTCGAAGTTCTCATCGGTTTCGCCCGGGAAGCCGATAATAAAGTCTGAAGATAAATGCATGTCTGGGCGAACTTTACGTAACTTTTCGATTTTCTCGATATACACATCAATGGTGTGGTTACGTTTCATCGCCTGTAAGACATCATTGGAACCGCTTTGTACCGGTAAATGCAGATGTGACACCATCTGTGGCAGGTCACGGTAGCACTGGATCAAATCATCATTGAATTCCAGTGGATGCGAAGTGGTATAACGAATACGGCCAATGCCTGGAATTTCTGCAACCAAACGTAACAGATCGGCAAAAGTACAGATTTTTCCGTCAAAGGTCTCACCGCGATAACCATTCACGTTCTGACCGAGCAGGGAAATTTCACGCACACCTTTTTCTGCTAAGCCAGCAATTTCAGCCAGAACGTCATCCAGCGGGCGAGATACTTCTTCGCCACGTGTATATGGAACTACACAGAAAGAACAGTATTTTGAGCAGCCTTCCATGATCGAAACAAAGGCCTTATAACCTTCAACACGCGGTTCAGGCAGGAAGTCAAATTTTTCGATGTCCGGGAACGAAATATCGACCAGTTTAATTTTTTCTTTTTTCGGTTTTTCGACCTGCTCAAAATGCTGGTCCAGCATTTGCGGTAAACGGTGCAAGGTTTGCGGACCAAAAATCATGTCCACATAATTGGCACGTTTCTGGATATTGTCACCTTCCTGAGAGGCCACACATCCGCCGACACCAATAATCAGATCCGGATTTTTTTCTTTCAGCTTGCGCCAGCGGCCCAATTCTGAGAATACTTTTTCTTGTGCCTTTTCACGGATCGAGCAGGTATTCATCAGCAGAATATCCGCTTCTTTAGGATCGGTGGTCAGCACATAGCCGTGGGAATCGCCCAGCAGATCTGCCATACGGTGACTGTCATACTCATTCATCTGACACCCTTGCGTTTCGATATACAGTTTTTTAACTGAACCATCGATGGCTGGGGTGTGCGCTGGCTGGGTGACAGTGTTTTCTGAGGCAGCTGGGGCACCATTCGGAATGAAGGTTTGAACCGTCATGTAGGCTCCTACAAGGTAATACGTCGAAAGAGTGAACGAATAACCTGTTTGCATAGGCAAACGGGTAAATAAAAATTCAATTCACGTTCTGAAATCTTTAAAAGGCGCATATTTTAGCAGGAAAGTCGCTTAAACTTATAGCCTAAAATGCGGCTGGGAAAATATTGATTTATGGACAAAAAGTGTCTGAAAATTAATATTGTCTAATCATAAGGTTACATAAGTGAACAATACAGTGGGTTATAATTTTCCGGCTAACTCTTATGATAGGCAACAGGGGCTGGGCGAAAACTCGATGATAGAAGGCAAATTGATGTTTAAACACACTAAAAATATGAAGAAATATTATAAATTACTAAGCTTGAGTGTGGCGTGTCTCTGTTCAATGAGTGCGCAAGCAGCAGAAGAACAATTTAATGATGCCTTACGCGCGGCAAATGCTGGAAATATCGGACAATTACAACAATATCAGTCTGCCATGCAAAATGATGTCTTGGGCTATTATCCTGAATACTGGATTCTGAACCAGAACCTTGGCTCCCAACCTGCCAGTCAAATTATCAGTTTTGCCCAACGTTATCCTCAGTCGGCTATGGCAGAAAAACTCGCAGCCGATTATGTCGAAGAAAAAGTCAAAATGGCTGACTTTTCTACTGCGCAACCAGTTCTGCAATATGTCACCAATGCCGATCCGGCTGAAGCCTGTGCAGTTGCACAAGTCCGTGCCAAAAGTGGCGATCAGCTGGTCTATGCTGAGTTTAAGGATGTCTGGCTGACCACAAACTCTCAACCTGAGTCTTGTACAGGCTTGGGACGCATGATGTTATCCAGTCCGCTTATGACCAATGAAGACCGCCAGCAGCGTTTGTGGGTGCAATTGCGTGCCGGACAGTCTGGACAGGCGATTGCCACTGCACAAGGTTTAGGGCTTAACCTGTCTCTGGCTCAGCTCAATACCATTCAGGCCAATCCAACCAATTATTTATGGTCAGCCCCTAAAAGCACTGCCGCTGATCATGCCTATCTTATTTATGCTTTAGGACGTTTGGCAGATAGTGATCTTGATTCAGCAATGTCCATAGTGAAACGTACTGCTGAAGGCACACCGGTACAAGTACAAAAAACACTATTCAGAACTGTGGGTTATATCGGCGGCACTACGGTAATGAAGAATAACTTCAACCGTGAAGTGCTGAACTATCTGGATGCCAGCTATGGTTTGCCATTTAGTCCGGAAGAAGCCGAAATTTATGCCCGTCAGGCGATTCGTTTTAGTGCCTGGGAAAGTCTGATTCGTGCCATTGATACCATGAGCGTGAACCAGAAACAGGAAGACCGCTGGCAATACTGGCTGGCACGTGCCAGTGAACAGCGCACAGATCGCGCTTCAAAACAGGCAGCAGAAAGTATCTATAAAAAACTGGCAGTCGGCGAGGATTATCATAACCTGCTAGCACGGGATAGATTAGGCCAGTTAACGGCTTCTACACCGAACTCGGCACAGCCATCCAGTCAGGCCATGCAACGCCTGAATCAGGATATTCATTTCCGCCGTGCCTTTGCCTTACGTAATATTAATGCACCAGAGAATTATATTAACCGTGAATGGAACTGGGCAGTTCGTCAGGCTTATTTAAGAAAAGATGACGATTTACTGTTGGCAGCAGCCAAACGTGCGATGGATATGGGCTGGTATGACCGTGCCATTTATGCAGCAGATCGTACTGCGGACAAGCATAATTACAACTATCGTTATCCGATGCCACATCAGAATTATGTCGTGAGTCATAGCCGTAATGCTGGCATTGATGCCGCTTGGGCTTATGGTTTGATGCGTCAGGAAAGCCGTTTCAATACTGGCGCACGCTCTCATGTAGGCGCTGGTGGTTTGATGCAAATCATGCCGGACACCGCCAAACTGGTTGCTCGTCAAATGGGTGAAGCCTATAACCCGGCAGCCTTAACTGATATGAACACCAATATCCGTTACGGAACTTACTATTTATCAACAATTCAGCGTCAATTGAGCAATAGTCCAGTACTGGCTACAGCAGGTTATAATGCCGGCCCGAACCGTGCCCGCCGTTGGCAACCCGAATTCCAAAGTATTGCTGCGGATCAATATACCGAGACTATTCCTTTACTGGAAACGCGAGATTATGTGAAACATGTCATGACGAACGCGACATATTACGGTATTTTATTGGGACAGGGCGCACAATCGGTCGGTAAGCGTATGCAAGCCATTCCGTTACGTAATACACCATAGCATTCAAGAAATCTAAGGGAAGGATAGTTTGTTGATCAAGGGAATAAGGGGTGCTCAAATTTCTGCTGGATGGGCTGCGCTTTTATTTTTAGCAGCAAGTCCAGCTGCCTTTGCACTGCCAACGGGTTATGTCATGGACATCCAGATGGTACCGGCACTTTGCAGTCTGGATCCGGCCTACAGTAAAAAAAGAAAATGTCTTGAAGGTTATTCCCTAAATATTTCTGGTCTCTATCCTCAAACCACATCAACACATTGCACTACTACCAGTTCTGCGAAGTTACCGCCTTTGCAGGCTAAAGTGGTGGCCCGTATCATGCCGGATGAAAATACCCGCGCATTGCTCTGGCATAATATTGGTGGTTGTATTCCGATGAATGCCACGCAGTATTTTCGTACCGTGATCAATCATGCTGATCGTCTGAAAGTTCCTGAAGAACTCACCGAGCAGGAAAGTCATACCGTTTCCATTGATATGCTGCGTTCCAAATTTCTGAAAATCAATCCGCAACTGCCTTCAACAGCATTGCGCTTTAACTGCCATCAGACCCGCGCATCCAGCCTGCTGACCTCCATCCAGGTCTGCTACAACGCCAATGGTGGCTATAAAGGCTGTCCTGCAAACATTATTAATACATGCCCAAAAACTGTCACAATAAAAGGGACATACTAAGCTTTTTAGTCAAATTAATTTATATTTCCTATCATACTTTTGTTGAAATCCATTCTCTTTTACATGCATCTCGAAGAGGATTGGAGTACAATCTTTGCCGTTTATGATTATTAAGATTAGATAGAACAGCTATTTAATCATTATGACGATCCTCTCAATTGGAGATAATTACATGAAGCAACCTGTTCGCGTTGCCGTTACTGGCGCTGCTGGTCAAATTGGTTACAGCCTATTATTCCGTATCGCAAGCGGTGAAATGCTTGGTAAAGACCAACCAGTTATTCTTCAATTATTAGAAATTCCTGTTGAGAAAGCTCAGCAAGCGCTTAAAGGCGTAATGATGGAACTAGACGACTGTGCTTTCCCATTATTGGCGGGCATGATCGGTACTGATGATCCTAAAGTAGCTTTCAAAGATGCAGACTATGCTCTATTAGTTGGTTCACGTCCACGTGGTCCTGGTATGGAACGTGCTGACCTGCTTAAAGTAAACGGCGAAATCTTCATTGGTCAAGGCCAAGCACTGAACGAAGTTGCTAGCCGTGACGTTAAAGTTCTTGTTGTAGGTAACCCTGCGAACACTAACGCTTACATCGCAATGAAATCTGCTCCAGATCTTCCAGCGAAAAACTTCACAGCAATGTTGCGTCTTGACCATAACCGTGCGTTAACTCAGCTTGCTCAAAAAGCGGGTGTTGCAGTTTCTGACATCGAAAACATGACTGTTTGGGGTAACCACTCTCCAACAATGTATGCTGACTACCGTTTTGCTAACGTAAACGGCGAAAGCTTGAAAGACAAAATCAACGATGCAGCTTGGAACAAAGACGTATTCCTTCCAACTGTTGGTAAACGTGGTGCTGCGATCATCGAAGCACGTGGTCTGTCTTCTGCTGCTTCTGCTGCGAACGCTGCAATCGACCATATGCGCGATTGGGCTCTTGGCACAAACGGCAAATGGGTAACTATGGGTATTCCTTCTGACGGTTCTTATGGTATCCCTGAAGGCGTAATGTTCGGTTTCCCTGTAACTACTGAAAACGGTGAATACAAAATCGTTCAAGGTCTTGAAATCGACGAATTCAGCCGTGAACGTATCAACGTTACACTGAACGAGCTTGAAGAAGAGCGCGCTGCAGTTGCTGACATGATCAAATAATTTAATCTTTTTAAGATTAAGTTAAAAAAGCACTCCATTGGGGGTGCTTTTTTATTGCTATTTCTAAAAAATTTAAAGAACAAAAAATAACATCTTGTGAAGGAGGGACAACTGAACTTTGCGAGTGGCTCATCTAGTTTAATAAGAAGAATCATCAACAAAAGAGGAGGTACTGAGATGTTAGAGCAGCGACCTACCATGGAACTTTTTTTTGAGCAACTCGGCTTGGATTCAAGCCCGGAAGCAATCGATGAATTTATCAAAACCCATCAGATTGGGATGGACGTCCCCTTACATAAAGCTCCTTTCTGGACCAAAAACCAACATGATTTTCTGATTGGTCACTGGAAAGAAGATGATGACTGGGCAATTTTTGTAGATGTACTCAATGAGCAATTGCATATTGAGGCGGAAGGAAGTGGTTCTTGTGATCTACCTTCTTCTAAGCGTCAATAATATTTTCAAATCAATGAACTGATTATTTTTATGATGGAGTGAGCGAATGGTATTAGAACAGCAAGTGACTTTAGAATTATTATTTGAGCAATTAGGCTTGCCTGCTGATGAAGCATCAATTGATGAATTTACCAAAAATCATCAGCTACCATCAGACGTGATTTTGCCGGATGCAGATTTCTGGAATGAGGGGCAAAGCGCTTTTCTTCGCGAACACTGGCATCAGGATGATGAATGGATCGTAATCATTGATAAACTGAACCAGCTTTTACATGTCGAAAGTGATAAAGAAGGCCCTGAAAGCAATTAAAGTTTCTTTATACAAAAAGACACAACAAAACCTAGTCCTTTGACTAGGTTTTTTTTGTCTTATCTTATAAGTTAGTCCTATAAATAACTACAATATATCTGATATAAGGAGGGCATATGCTCGGGAAGAACCAACCATCCTTAGAACTGTTATTTTCTCAACTCGGCCTGGCTAACAGCCCGGCGGCAATTGAGCTTTATATACGTACTCATCAGCTACCTGCCCATATGTCACTGCATGAAGCACCGTTCTGGAATAAAGCGCAGCGTTCGCTGTTGATTAGTCATCTGGTACAGGATGATGACTGGGCAATCTGGATTGATGAACTGAATCAGCAATTGCATCTGGATGCAGATCGACGCCGTTTGGCTTGAGTCAATTAAATTAATTCATAAAAAATGCCTCATCAATGTGAGGCATTTTTATAGGAACAGATTTCGTTGTTTTAATGCATACGGCTACGCAGAATCTGGATAAACCATTCCAGTTGACGATATTCATCAAATGCCGGATGCTGGCCTACCAGTTCATGGTCAAAATGGGCCGTTTTACTGTATTTATTTAGCCAGTGACGAGTCATGGCAGGCTCTTTCTTACTGGCAGATGCATAAGCCAGGAAGAAATAAATATCCGCATGCTCATAATTGGTCATTGGTTTTAGAATCTGCTGGGTAATAAGCGCATAATGATCTTCTTTGGTCAGCTCAAAGTAGATCATATAGGCTTTGGCCAGGTGTAAAGACAGATTGATATACAAATCCAGTGGCATTTCTTCAAATTCAATCCGGCTCTGCTCCAGCAGAACAATCGCTTCTTGCAGGAAATGCACCTGCTCTTGACGTAACTGGCTAATAGTCACCAATTGCAGACGAAGATCCGCCCGTTCAAGCGCCAGCTCAGGCGTATTGCCATTTAAAAACAGCTGATCTGTTTCACCAATGCGTGCAATGATCTCTTTGGGGGTTGGTCGCATGAACGCAGTCCTTATATCTCAATGATTGCTATATGAGGCTGAAAATTGAAATTTAAAGCGTGGAAAAAGGATTAGAGCAAACAGGTATCACTTCTTAACCAGGCGGTGATTGATAAACGTTGATGTTTGGCTTTTAAAACTTCATGCATTAAGTCACTTTGGAAGAAGGCAATACGGTTTGGTTTAGGCTGGATAATATGCCATTGATCATTTTTATCCTGCAGATGTAGTTCGCCGCCCCAGTTATCTTGCCAATCATCATGCAGATAATAAACCGCAGAAATCATCCGGCCATTTTTGCCTTGAGGATTATCGCGATGCAGGGCATAGAACTCACCCGCGTTATAGCAGGCAAAATGGGCTTCCACATCTTTAATGCCGAGGAAGAAAGCGCGGTTCAGCTCATGACCTAAAGCCTGTAAGGTTTGCACATGCTGGTTAGAAATTTCCAGATCTTCATTGAGCCAGAGAATGTGATCACTGCGGATATTGCTGACTACGCCATTCTGAATGGCTGCATCACGAAAGCGTTCCAGATTACTGGTACATTCAGCAATCAGCTGTTCAACATAGGATGGGGCATAAGCATTGTCGATCATGCTAAAACCATGCTGATCTAGATCATCAATAATCTGATCAACTGGCCAGGTTGCCGGGAGTTGAACTGCTTCCATAGAAACTCACCTAGAAGGGTAAATTGGGGTCGCGCTATTCTATGTAAGAATCGGGTCTGAACGAAACTATTTTTCATGTTAAAATAGCGGTTGATATTAGGAATTAATGAAACATGAATTACCGTCACCATTACCATGCTGGCAACTTTGCCGATGTCATGAAGCATGTATTGTTGCTTCAATTATTGACTCGACTCAATGCAAAAGATAAACCATATCGCTATGTGGATACACATGGTGGTGCAGGTAAATATGATTTATCCACCTCTGAAGCGCAAAAGTCAGGGGAATTCCTGAACGGTATTCATCGTCTGATCAAGCTGGATGATTCGGTCAAGCGTAATGCGCCAGAAGGCGTACAACAATATTTAAAAATTGTTGAGAAAATGCGTGAAAACTTTGGTAAAGGTGCATATCCGGGTTCACCTTGGTTTGCACTGGAAGGCATGCGTGAAATTGACAAGGCCACCATTTTTGAAATGCAGCGTGATGTGTTCCAGCAGTTACGTCATAACATTTTTGACAAACGCGCCGGTTTGCATGAGCGTGATGCGTATGAAGGCTTGCTCGCAGTCATTCCACCGAAAGAAAAACGTGGTCTGGTGATGATCGATCCGCCGTATGAGCTGGAGCGTAAAGACTTCCCGCAACTGGTTGAATTACTGGTTGCTGCTTATAAAAAATGGCCGACAGGCGTATTTGCAGTTTGGTATCCAATTAAAGACCGTGCCATGATTGAACGTTTCGAGAAAAAAATGTTCAAGACCGGAATTCGCCGTCAGTTGGTATGTGAAATCTGTGTATGGCCAGATGATACGCCAGTGGGTTTAAATGGTTGTGGTTTACTGGTGATTAACCCACCATGGAAGTTCTCTGAAGATGCAGACGAAGCGCTGCAATGGTTATTCCCGCATTTACGTATGCAGGAAAATGGCGGTCATGCTGCAGTTCGTTGGTTAGTAGGCGAATAATATTTTAAAGATCGGGTCATAGTTAGGATCGACAAGAATGACAAGTACAAATAAGCCGGAACACGAATCTTCCAAAGATTTGCCATTTGATGGCATCACCTTCGAAGTGGAAGAGGTAGAACATACCCAGGAAGGGCAAAGAGTTAAGCGTCGAGGTATCTATCTGTGGCCTAACCTGATTACAACCGCTGCGTTGTTATCAGGCTTTTATTCGATTATTGCCAGTATGAATGGCGAATTCCAGCAAGCTATTTATGCCATTTTCCTGGCGGCTTTATTTGATGGTCTGGATGGTCGTGTAGCACGTGCGATTGGGGCACAAAGTCCATTCGGTGAACAGTTCGATTCATTGTCCGATATGCTGGCTTTTGGAGTGGCACCAGCCATTCTCATGTATAGCTGGGGATTAAGTGATTTAGGTCGTATCGGGCTGGCGGCCTGTTTTGTCTATACCGCATGTGCGGCTTTCCGTCTGGCACGCTTTAACGTTCAGATTGGAGTGGTGGACAAACGTTATTTTATTGGCGTTGCGAGTCCATTAGCAGCCGTCATTATTATTTCACTGGTCTGGGTAGGACTGGACTTCCCAGCAGTGTTTGATATTCGTGATTTTACTGTACAAATCATTAATGCTGCGATTATTGTAATCGTAGGCTTATTGATGATTTCTAATATCAAATACTATTCATTTAAAACCGTAGAGCGTAGACGGGTGCCGTTTTTCGTATTGCCGATCGCGGTGTTTATCTTTGCAGCGATGACTTATAATATTCCGGTAGGGATTCTCGTGATCTCTGTCATATATGCCTTGTCTGGTTTCCTTACAACCTTTATGGCGAAAAGACAGAGTACCTTATAACAATATAAAAATAAGGAGTTTGAGATGCAGTTTCTTCAAGATTTTCTAGATCGTTCGAAACAGCTGAATCAGACTCCTGCTGTTTCCCAGCATAATCTTGCCTATCATGGGCCAAACCAGAAATATAAAATTATTCATCAGGGCCTGACACTTCCTGATCTGCCTGCGCCACTTCATTATCTTAATTTCCTGAGTATTATCGGTCAGCCTAATGCACCGATGTTGGCAAATCCGAGTGCTATTCAAACCAATGCACTGGATACAGCCACAGTAATCTGTAGTACCAGTCCGCATATGGTAGGACAATTAAATTGCTATTCAGTCAAAAAGGATTGCAAGTTTCAGTATGGCCTGTTTCAGTTTCTGGATCGTGAAAAACTGACAGGCGACTTTCCGCATTTTCGTTTACAGCGGTTTGATTCTGAACTGAGCTTTGATCTCAGCATCCATACGACCAATCTGATTTCACACTTCACCCAAATGCGCTTTGCACTGGCTGATCATTGGTCTTTGCTCTGTTATTGTCAGGGCACCTTACATTATAAAGATCAAAAATATCTCATTGAAAGTTTGGGGAGTTTTGAATTTGCACGCAGCTTTAATTTTCCCTATTTGCCTTTAGCCTTTCTGACCTATCAGATTATTAACCTGAGTGAAGGACGGCAATTATTGCTGGCACAAATTCGGGATAGTCTGAACAGTATTGTTCAGTCACGCATCTATTTACGTGACCTAAAAAATATGACCAGTCAGATGTTCGATCAAAAGGTCTATTTCAAGGTACATCGGGTTTATCCGAGTGTGACTACCCCAAATGGGCAAAAGATGTATTTGCCGCGCGAGTTTGAATGGTGCTATGAAGATGGCAAAGGAATGCAGATCTGGCTGCAGGGACAAAGCCGGGGAGATTTCAAATTTGGCTTGGCTGCCGGTTATGTCGGAAGCTTTAATTACGAAGTCAGAATTAATAGCGAAACTGAGCATGGGGATGGGGGCTATTGTGAATATATAGATTGCCGCTCCTTGCGCTTTCAGGAACACAATAAAAAAGAGAAATTATTAAGTACATTGGCCAATCCTATGCCTTTAATGCTCAAAAAATAGGGAAAATCGGCATTTTTGTAGAAATAATAATCAACTGAAGTATTTTCTTAAAAATAGGGGTTGCGCTTGTTTGGGATTGGTCTATAATGCACATCCATCGGCGGTGATGAAGATTAAAACTTCTGATAAAACAGTAACTTAGCATGAAATGGTTGAGTTAGGTTTTAGAAAGAAAGTTTAAAAATAATTTTCATTACTGGTTGACTTTCTAGAGATAGAGAGTAATATAGCCGACCTAGCTTGCTACTGACGAAGTAGCAAGAAGATCATTAAGAGATTATGAAGAACAACTTGTGTGGATTTTTACTGGTTGATTGATCGAAATTATTTTCATTGATTGATTGGTTTAAATTACTCGAAGTTTATTTGAGCGAAATTTAAGTCAGAAAATTGATGAGCCAAGTTTAAGAACTTTACTTATAAAGTTCGAAATGATTTTAACTGAAGAGTTTGATCATGGCTCAGATTGAACGCTGGCGGCAGGCTTAACACATGCAAGTCGAGCGGGGATAGGGTGCTTGCACCTGATTCCTAGCGGCGGACGGGTGAGTAATGCTTAGGAATCTGCCTATTAGTGGGGGACAACGTTCCGAAAGGGACGCTAATACCGCATACGTCCTACGGGAGAAAGCAGGGGATCTTCGGACCTTGCGCTAATAGATGAGCCTAAGTCGGATTAGCTAGTTGGTGGGGTAAAGGCCTACCAAGGCGACGATCTGTAGCGGGTCTGAGAGGATGATCCGCCACACTGGGACTGAGACACGGCCCAGACTCCTACGGGAGGCAGCAGTGGGGAATATTGGACAATGGAGGCAACTCTGATCCAGCCATGCCGCGTGTGTGAAGAAGGCCTTTTGGTTGTAAAGCACTTTAAGCGAGGAGGAGGCTTACCTGGTTAATACCCGGGATAAGTGGACGTTACTCGCAGAATAAGCACCGGCTAACTCTGTGCCAGCAGCCGCGGTAATACAGAGGGTGCAAGCGTTAATCGGATTTACTGGGCGTAAAGCGCGCGTAGGTGGCTAATTAAG